>DATLXY010000028.1:0-2480 GCA_035575335.1 Nitrososphaera sp.
ATTCATGGTAACCTGGGGCCGCCTGAGCTGAACGAGATGGATGCCCTTAGCCCACATTTGCTCAAGCAGGGGCAATTCTGTGCCAGTTGCGTTGAGCTGTGGATCATCTTCAGTTGCATCTCCCAGTAAAGCGCGGGGCTCTATCTCCTGCCCAAACGCAGGTGTAAACAAGACGGGCAATAGTTTCACTGACGCGGCCAATGCTAGACGATAATGCGTTATTATTATCGCGGCTAGTATCGACAAAAATACAAGGAGCCGCTATGATTACTCAATAAGTGTGATACAAGGTTTATAGAACTGACGTCCCCGCATTCCATGCAAGAGAGAGAAACAGCATATGGATGTTGAAGAGCGCTTTGCACTGGTGATGCGCGAGCCGACCGAGGAGGTCATCACCACAGACGAACTCAGAGCACTACTTGAGGCAAAGGCACACCCGAAGCACTACATCGGGCTTGAAATATCAGGAGTGCTGCATCTTGGCAGCCTGATCCTGACTGGATTCAAGATAAACGACTTTATCAAGGCCGGCTTTAATACGACCGTCTTTCTCGCCGACTGGCACACGTACATCAATGACAAGCTGGGCGGCGATTGGGACAAGATAAGAAAGGTCTCGCAATACTATGCGGATGCGTTCAAGTTCTTTTGCCCCGGCGTAAACATTGTCCTCGGTAGCGATCTTTACAAGCAGACAGAGAACTACTGGGAACACTTTGTGCGCTTCTCAAAACATATGACGCTTGCAAGGACCATGCGGTCACTTACCATAATGGGCAGGACTGAGAAGGAGAAGAACCTTGACCTGTCGCAGTTGCTGTATCCGCCGATGCAGTCAGTAGACATAAAGGCTCTCGACCTCGACATAGTTCATGCTGGCATGGATCAGCGCAAGATACACATGCTGGTGAGAGAGATATTTCCCAAGCTTGGCTGGAGGGTTCCAGTTGTTGTCCACCACCACCTGCTGCCAGGCCTCTCTGAGCCGGTAAAAATGGGATTTGACGAGAACGCCGAAGAAGATGTCAGGATATCCAGCAAGATGAGCAAAAGCAAGCCTGCGAGCGGTATACTGATCCACGACGATGAAAAGACGATCAGGGACAAGATTTCAAAGGCGTTCTGTCCGGCTAGAGTGGTCGAAGGAAACCCCATACTGGAGCTGGTACGCTATGTCGTCTTCCATGAGTTTAGCGAGTTTGTGATAGAGCGACCTGCAAAGTATGGCGGAAGCATAACGTATGCCAGCTACAAGGACGTAGAGCATGATTTTGTTGAGAAAAAGATACACCCTATAGATCTGAAGAACTCAACCGCCACCTATATCAACAAGATAATAGAGCCTGTGCAAAAACACTTCAGGGGAAAGGAACCTGAGCTTTAGACCAGTTTCTTGGCCTCTTCTATTATTTTGGCAACTTCGCTCGCAGGCGTTTCCTTGTCCATCGTGATGTAGTAAAAGTGCTCGTCGCTCGACATGGTCAGTATCTTGACCTTCTCGTTTTCTGTGAAAGTGTATTCGGTCTTGCCAATTGATCCTTCAAAGTTCTTGCGGAGCTGGTTCCGGGTAGCCTCGATAAAGTACTCGTTGCGAGCCTCGTCGGGTTTCAGCAGAGGCACGACTCCCTTGCGGAGGCGGCCAGCTAGTGTACGACCAAACTTGTTCATGATGCCAGCGTAGCGTATCCGCGGAGATATTGCAAGAATGTTGTTGCATTTCTCTTTGTGTTTCTGGGTGTTTGGGTCTGCTTGAGGGTTAGACATCGGGTTATATTAGAAAACGGGTGATATATGAACTACCTTATGCCAAGTTTGCTATCGACATCCTGCGGATCCGCTGCTTCAGGTATATCGATAACACTACAGAAGCGACCGACAACAACGCAGCAGTCAGGAATACGACACTGAACGCCTCCGTGGACGGATATGATGCTAGACTGCCAGATATCTCCACAGTTGACTGGTACATTTGCATGTACACGCCCGCAAGGGCGGGTCCTATCGAGCTACCGACGATCCTGAGCAGCGTATTCATCCCCAGTGATATGCCCGTGAACTCTGCAGGTGTGGCTAGCAGGGTCACGTTCAGGGCACCGACATTAGTGAGTGATAGCCCTGTCGACAATATCGCAAGGCCTGCTGCAACTGCCATCAAACTACCATGGAATGCAAGAAGAAAGAAGAACCCTGCGGCCGTTATAGAAGTGCCTATGATTATCGGCTTGATAGATCCCATCTTGTGCACAATGAACCCGGAAGTGGGCCCGAAAACCAAGAGCACTATTGCGAACGGAAGCTGTACATATCCGGCGGTAGCCGCGTCACCTCCAAAGCCAAGCGGCTCAGGGTTCCGCACCAGCACAGGCACCGTCTGGAACACCATGAACATCGAGAACCCCACTGTCATGATGATCAGGTTAGCAGGCAGGATCGCTCTGTGCGATATCAGCCTAAAGTCTACAAGCGGGATTTTTTCC
>DATLXY010000029.1:0-4089 GCA_035575335.1 Nitrososphaera sp.
GCAAGTTCATAGTTGCCCTTATTGACTTCTGTCACAACCTTTCCCAAAAGATCCCTTATGGTTGAAAAGTATGTGGTATGCTCACTTGCGTTCTCGCTGCCAGCACTGATCGACAACTCTTCCGCAAAATCCCTCTCTATGGCAGTTGCAAGTCGCACAATTGATTCATAAGGTTGCCGTTGTTCGATATAGCTCTTCAGCTCCGCAAAGAATGAATCTATCTCTGCTTTCCGCCTCTCCTCAAACAAGGCTGCTATCGACCGGTATTTCCATTCGGCTAGATTGACAAGCCCTACTGCGTTTTCATATTCTATTTGGCTTGAGCCACCGTTGGAGGTCTGGTATGACTTAATTGCATCCCTTAGAAGGAATACCACAGTTTGGGACACTATGCCTTTGTCGGTAGTAAGTGGGCCCAGTTTGTCTAGGGTGCTATCAATCGCCGTGTTTATTCTTGCAATTTCCTGCCGCAGAGCATCCACGGATAGCTCCCCTGTTCTGATGTCAATAGGAAGGTCAGTAAGGAACGCTTCCAGTTCGGTTGCGGACTGGTCGTCAAGCTCTTTTAGTCGCTCTTTTAGAGAAGGGAAGGTCGTCGTGTGTGGAATAAATGCATGTGCAAATGCTGATTCCCTATCGCCAGCGGCCAGGCTCTGGTCGGCAAGCTGAAGTTGTGCCCTTATCCTTTCCAAGTTTACCATGATAATCAGTGCGTCGGCATCATCACCATTTTTATCATTGGTCTGTGCAAAAGAGATCAATGGTGATAGTGACAGTGCGAAAACGAGCACAATTGAAGGATATTTCAATGCAGACACCACCATCACCGTTTTCAATTCAAACCCTATGACTGCGTCTTATCAACGCAGTTAGGCTTACCTAATTACCTTTATTTAAACACTTGTTGCAATGGCTATTTGTGCAACTGGCAGCATTCCTTCCTCCTACTCGGCATCAATTTCGCCAAACATTAATGTAGACCTGGATCTGCTTTTGTTACCTTAGCAGGCCAAAGTTAGAATGGCTATCCTAATTTTGCTACGCCCTTGTTAGCTACGACCATCCTACCGATGAATCAAGATGTCGCTGGTGACATCGTTCTTGCACAGCTTTTTTCCACCAATCCAAATGCTGCAAAAAATCTCGGATGGAAAAACTTCTTGCTTTTAACTTCCTCATTGCACCACCTTTACATGTCATTGGTTATCCGAGCCTCAAGAATGCTGCCATAATCGTCATGCGCCGGGCGGGTGAAATACCCTGCAAAATAACAAGATTTCGATCCGCGGGAGAATACGGGTTTCGCAACTGTCAAAATGGTAAACAAAACAATCAAAGCACCTGGATTATCTGCTGAAGCTAATCTTGCTAAATAAGTCACAGCGGTAGAAATTAGCTGTACCATAACAACCCACTATGAAATGAACAGTTCCTCGACATGCATAATGCAAACAACTAATAATGATGATGGTACAACTGGGTATATTAGTTGGAAACCATTTGTGGCGAATAAGACAGGCTATCTACGCAGTTTTTGATCAAATTGTGCTAGACCAAGCAGCTATTCAGCCAAAATCATGATTTGGACATCTATGGGGGTTTATCCGTTGATTTTACAACCGGCGACAACAAATTCCATAATAATCGCCTAACAGCAAACTCCAGTTAGAGGAACCAAAATTTTTGCGGCGACCAAACGCCAAGTTACCACAACCCCTGAGACCATAGTTTAAATTAGAAATCACTAGCTGTTAGGTTTGCCTAACGGTTTTGCAAGCGAGAAGAATCAGGGTTGGCATCGACGTAGGTGGAACATTCACAAAGGCAGTGGCCATTGATATGGTGAAGGGCAGAATAATTGGAAAGGCCACAGTGCCCACGACCCATTCCTCAAGAGAGGGTGTTTCAACAGGAATTGTACAGGCGCTAAGGGTGTTGATGGAAAGATACCAGATCCAGAATGATGAGATCGAGTTGATTTGTCACAGCACCACGCAGGCAGTCAACGCGCTGCTGGAAGGTGATACTGCAAAGGTAGGGATTGTGGGAATGGGAGTCGGTCTTGAAAAGTCAAACGTGATCAAAAGGACAAATGTAAAGGACGTCGAGCTGGCACCAAACAAATATCTCCATACATGCTACAGGTTCCTTGACACTTCAAAGTACCTTGACGACAAAGAGGTTGAGCAGGCGATACGCGAGCTCAAGGGGGAAGGAGCAGAGGTAGTAGTCGTGAGCGAGGCATATGGCGTTGATGACCCCAGCAACGAAAAATTCGTGATGGAAAAGGTAGACATTCCCGCCACCGCCGGCCATGAATTGACAGGCATCTACGGACTGGAAATCAGGACCCTTACAGCCGCTATAAACGCAAGTATCCTGCCCAAGGCCACCAGTACCGCAGGATTTGTCGAGTCTGCCGTGAGAAATGAAGGTATTACTGCACCCGTGCTGGTCATGAAGGGTGATGGGGGCGTGACCAACATGAGCACCTTTCGGAGCAAGCCGATAATCACAGTATTATCTGGGCCAGCAGCAAGTGTGGCGGGTGCGTTATTGCACTTGCGTGTAATCGATGGTGTCTTCATCGAGGTTGGCGGCACTTCCACTAACGTTTGCATCATAAAGGACGGCCGGCCGGAGATCCGCTATGTCACTATAATGCAGCACCCTACATGCATTCGTTCTCTTGACGTAAGGGTTGCGGGTGTTGCAGGCGGCTCGCTTGTAAGATGGTCAGGCAGAAAGATAACCGACGTGGGTCCAAGGTCTGCACACATTGCAGGCTTGCCCTACTCCTGCTTTGCGTCTTCGGAAGAGCTTGAAGGCGGCCAAATAATTACGTTCAGTCCAAAAGAGGGCGATCCCATAGATTATGTGGCTATCGAATCATCAGGAGGAAAACGCTTTGCGATCACAAACACATGCGCTGCAAACGCGCTCGGTCTTGTGCCAGAGGGCGACTACGCCAGGGCAAACCAGATCTCTGCCAAAATAGCGCTGTCTATCCTTGCGGAGACGATCGGTACCACGATGGAAGAGGCTGCTTCCACGATCCTTAACATTTCCGCTAAGAAAGTGCTTCAGATAGTTGACCCGATGATAAAGGAATACAAGCTGAAAAAGGAGCGTATCGCCATTATCGGCGGGGGAGGTGGCGCCTCTGTTTTGGTTCCATATATAGCAAGGAAACTTCAGCTCAAATGGAAGATAGCGGAGAACGCAGAGGTAATATCATCGATAGGCGTGGCAGCGGCAATGATACACGAGGAGGCGGAGAGGACTATTAGCGACCCAAAGGCGGAGGACATTTCACAACTCGCAGAACAGGTGAGAAGGCTGGCCGTAGAACGCGGCGCGCTGCCGGAATCTATCACCATCCAGTCAGAATACATCAGCGAGCGTTCAATTCTGCGCGTGACCGCGATGGGTAACGTGTCCCTTGACATCGGGACTGCAAACGCTCAAGAGATAAATGATGAAGAGGCCTATGTGCTTGCTTGCGAGCTTTTCGGCATCAATGAAGGGGTGTACCGGCTATTCGACATGAAGAACTATCACATCTTCACCTGTGAGTTGAGCAAGAGGAAGCTATTTTTGAAATCAACAAAGCAGCCAGTACTTGTGCTCGACAAGTACGGGAGGGTCCGCCTGTCAGTCGATAACGCTACAGTACTTAATGGTACACCCGACAAGGTGGCGACAGAAGTAGAGACAATATTAAAAAAGCATGCATCCGATGGCAATGAGCTGGCACCGCAAGTGCATATACTCGATGGGGTAAAGCTCATGGACTTTTCAAGCCTCACGGCTCCGGACCATGTTTTAAGGGCTGTCCGCGATGAACTAAGAAAAGCATCAGCAAATGAAGTCGCTGCAATAATAAGACTCCGGTGAACTACCCACGTCTTAATAGTATATCAAAAATTCCGTCATTCCACGAGTTTTAAAGCCTCTCTTTCTGAATGGACGTATGTGAGCGCGCACACACGCCAACAATTTTGGTGCCCTGCCAACAAATGCCTTGGGAAGGAGTGGGGAGGAGATAGTCAAAAAGACGAGTTTTCCTTCTTCCCCACTATACTTCAC
>DATLXY010000030.1:0-2431 GCA_035575335.1 Nitrososphaera sp.
CATTCACGAAGCGGCGATGGCTTTGCATTTCAGAGCTAAACTGCAAGATTTTGTTGAACTTCTACACGTCTATCCCTCAATGGCCGAAGCTCTGAAAATCGCGGCAGTCTCACGCTATAAAGACCCAACAAGACTCTCATGTTGTGCAGATTAGGGATTGCAAGTAAAACGTTCCTCAGATCAACACTGAACTACCAGGCGGCTGTGCGACCGGTCAAGTTATCTGCACACTATTACAAACTATGTGTTTGCTTTTATTGTAACTTTTTCAATCTCCCACTCATTTTCAACACACACCATGTATACACAAACTGATCGAAATATGCATCGTCAGACTTGACGCCTTTATTTTAGTCGTATAGAATTTCGAGAATGCATGCTTTCTGAATTTATAGCAAAGCAAAACTCTGATAAGATTTTACGTCGGGATTTTTTGAGGACTTCAGCGTTTTCCGTTGGAGTTGTATATACTTTCCCTTTACTGTTTACACATCAGACTTCTCTTCGTGATCAGATCAAAATGCAAAATAAATACGGACTTTTTGGTAAATTGCAGGCTAAAGCAGGACACGGCAAAAAATTGAGCCAATTGTTAATGAAGGATACAGACAAATTGCCAGGCTGTATTCTTTATGTTGTTTGTCGTGACCCCGAAAATCCCGATTCGATTTATGTTATGGAGGTCTGGGAGACAAAAGAACATCACGACAATTCCCTGAAACTACCACATGTACGCGAACTCATCTCACAAGCAATGCCACTGATTGCTGAACCACCCACAGGCGGTATAAATCTTGATGTCCTAGGCGGCAAAGGCGCCTAAAAGCAAATCGTTAAATTAATAACAATACTACTCACTATTCAAATACCATTATGAGTTGACTTTTCTGTACATTGCTTTGAAGTTGTAGCTCTTATAATTCAATAGGAAAATGCCTCTTATCTTACTTAGTCACTTTTATTACTCCTCAATGAAAAGATAAGTATACATGACATAGTTAAAGTCTATATTTACTAATATCAATACTAAATACTTGTCAAGCATGTTAACATTCTTTTCATAAACCTATTCAAAATTATTTCCCGATGAATACATACGAGTATTCATGCACTGCCTACACTGATATTTGGACTGGTGATGCCGATAGGAAAGGTGATCGTCATATGGCCACCGGCTTGCTCGGCTCCATCCGCTGGTGGTTCGAGTTGGTGGCACGGGGACTTGGAGGCCCAGCGTGTGACCCATCAGATCGTGAAACTCGTTGTCCGGATAGCAAAGGCCATCACTGCGTCGTCTGTGAACTCTTTGGTTGCACCGGATGGGCGCGGAAATTCCGTTTTGATGTGCTCGATGCGAACGGCCAACACAAGCAAAACCAAATCAAGAAGGGTGATACCTTCAAGCTTCGCTTCACTGAATTGCGCCCGATCGCTCCTGAAGAATGGGCACTGCTCGACCAAACGCTGCGACTGATCGCCGCGTACGGGGCAATTGGGGGTAAGACGGTATATAAGCCGAGCGATGAACCCAATCGGCAGAACGCCCCTCATCATCAGGATTACGGATTGATTCAGATTTGCCAGTGCCCGTCAGTTTTATCAAAGACTGAGGACGAGCTGAAGCACTACGTCATTCAACCTCGCTGGCGTAAGGTGTCCCATTCATATCGCGACAATCAGGGGGGTTTGCATGATTTCTCCTGGGCCTCGATCGAGCATTTCTGGTGTGTTCAGAGGCGATATTTGGCAAGACAGAATGCAACCGGTAGTACCTTTAACCGAGTCATTGGGCGGCAGGAACAAAAAAACCAAGGCCAGCAGCTCCGCACAAACTCAACGAATACGGAGAAATGGCTCGCTGGTCGCCAGCAGGAAAGCAAGAAGGTGTTCAGCTTCAAGTCACCTCCGCGCACTTTCGGGTTTGTGAAGCCAGGCATCATCACGTTCGCCGATATGAAGCAGCGGCTGAAGGGTGCTTGGCCGAACCTCAGAGATGAAGAGTTCCTGACCGGCGCAACGATCCTCGACGAGCTGCTGAAAGATAGGAGTGAGCCATGAGCTTTGATCTCTTCGCAGACCTTGCCAAGCAGCAGGCCTGCCCTCGCGGAAGCAATGGCGAGCAATCGTGTCTCGCCTCGGGGTTCGTTGATGGATGCACGTCGTGGTTTGGCCAGGCCGAGTTGGTTAGCGACGAGAAGGAACGTAACCGAAAGAAGAATGATGCGCGCCGTTGCTACATGGAGCGCGCGAAGGGAATGGCAAACCTTGCGCTTCCTGCTGAACTTGATCTCAGCAGAATCGAGGAGCCCCCAAACTCTTCCTGGATTGGTATCGAAGTCGGGTTCAAGCTTGAAACTCCCTGGTATTCCAAAGACGATCGTCCATTCCACGTGCTCGATAACCCCGTGCGCAAGGATCGCGTGTTCGGGGT
>DATLXY010000031.1:0-8433 GCA_035575335.1 Nitrososphaera sp.
CTGGACTTAATAAGTTAGATCGGTTCGGCTCGACGACAACCACGAGATTTCTCCTTGAATGATTGAGATGCTCCAGCAAGCTTGACGTTTGACATTATGGGACAGCATGTTCTTTGCCGCACTCTGCGTCAAGGTTGCCAATTGCCTGAAAATGCTCGGGCTGTATTTTTTGGTTTTATTCCTTTTCATTCCATGCGATTAATTCCGTCGCTTGCAGCACGCGTACGATCCCTATTTTGGGCATATGCCTCCGGATCGTTATTGCTCTTCTTTCTTTGTTCAATCACCTATCTCGCAGCTTGTAGTGTAATACAAGCTCGCCTGTTCTCTTCTTTTGCTCAACGTGCTTTAATTTCAGCTTAATTCCTTGCGCAATTTCATCAACCCCGTCTCCCTCTACAAGCGTGGTCGCCAGCCTGCCGCCAGCA
This sequence comes from Nitrososphaera sp., assembly GCA_035575335.1. Lineage (GTDB taxonomy): Archaea > Thermoproteota > Nitrososphaeria > Nitrososphaerales > Nitrososphaeraceae > Nitrososphaera. The sequence goes on from DATLXY010000031.1 coordinate 429, forward strand.
ATCCTAGGTGCTACTGTCACCATGAGCTCGTCCACCAGCCCTAGACGCAATAGAGACCAATTGAGCTCGCCGCCACCCTCGACCAGCACCTTTTTCATTCCCATCTTGTCAAGCCTGCGAAAGAGCTCTTTTAGATTAACGCCATGAGCCACTGCAGAACTCTTACCTCTTTTCCCTTCTCTGATAACCAGTACCTCAGCTCCCATATCCTCAAGCTTGCGTATCTTTTCTTCTGGCGCCTGGTCAGTAACAGCCACTATTGTCCTTATCTTCGACGCTGTGCGCATTATCTGAGAGTCTACCGGGATTCTGCCCTTGCTATCGACTATTACTCTGGCAGGGTTCTTGCCCTTCACATATCTGACGGTAAGCCTAGGATTGTCTGCGAGAATGGTCGAGATGCCCACTATTAATGCGTCAACAGAAGCCCGGAGTTTGTGAACCCGGATGAGGTCTTCTTTTGAGGAAATTTTCGAATCCCCGCTTGCGGTCGCGATCTTACCATCAACTGTCATTGCACCATTGATCATTACCTTCAATTCAGATCCTCTTCTACAAACTTGCCGTCGATCATTATGGACGCAATAGAACTCTGGCTCAGCCTATGAACTATTGCTGCATAAGGATCGTGCACAGGGCAGAGATCAGCATGCATTTTATCAATGAATAACAGATCCGCCGAACGGCCAGCTTCAATGCATCCGGAATTTAGTCGGAGGATTTGAGCTCCGTTGATAGTCGCCATTTTCAGGAATTCGCGCGGAGGTATCATTTCACCCTCGATCGCTCTCGAGGCTTTCCAGATGTAATCCAGCTCTCTCAGCAAATCTGGCGAATTCAGCATCACATTGTCAGTTCCTATGGCCACGAGGCATCCGTGCCTGAGCATCTGAGCAACTTTGGGGATGCCTGCGCCAAGCACGCCGTTTGCCCTAGGACAGATTACTATTCCCGTTTTGCTTTTGGCTACAAGCGAGATTTCGTCTTCTACCGCATGCGTCATGTGCACAATAAAATCTGGCTTTAGCCAGCCGATTATCCTGTTAACCTCGCTTCTGCCTGTGCGTGCTATTGAAAATTCGACTGTTTCTCTAGATTCGGCGGCGTGTATGGCAACTATCTTCTTCCCTGCTAGTTCTCTATATTGCGATAGAGCCTTGTCGGTGTTTTCATTGGCACCACTGATCCCAAGTCCATCTGCCATTTCCAACACCCTCGTAGCCTCCTCCACCGCTTCTGGAGGAAGGCCTGTCACATTGCTCGGATCGCTGTAATAGCTTGTTCTGCCAAGTGCTATGCACTTTATCGGTAGACCCGCAATCGCTTCTTTCAACAGCTTTACACCTGCAGGCCCGTCTTCCCGAAAATCTGCAAAGGCTACAATGCCTTTTTTCATCATCGATATCGCAGAATTTCTTATGAACGCCTTTAGGTGCTCCGGCAGACTCTTTTGCAGAATCTTCTTTTTTGCTCCAAACACCGGATGAACGCGCGCATCAAGCTTGTCGCCGACTGCAATGTCCTTTCCTATAGAATCTGCAATATGAGTATGAGAATTGATCAGCCCGGGTATCACGAGAAATCCTCTGGCGTTGAGCTCTTTGCCAGCGCCTCTATAGCTCCCTTCTCCTGCACTTTTTATCGTGCCGCCCTCATCAATTTCAACATAGCCAGTCTCGACATAGTCGAGCTCTTTTCCCAAGAGCAGGCTGGCGTTGGTTATGGCTATGGGCATCGTATCTCGTATATTGTTTGGATTTTTCCTTCTCTCCGCAGGTCCCTGATTGTATCAAGCGCTGTTGTGGCGGCCTCAGCGGCCCTTCTTCCGTTTTTGCCGATTCCAATGCCGCAGTTGAGGCGGATATCTATATCAGATGTCACTTTCTTTATTACCTCGTCGGCCTGCTCTTTCGTCATACCATTTGAAACCACCATGACGTTGTCACCACCAAGAAAGAACGCAAGTGAATTGTATTTCAGAAATTCTTCAGCAAGCCTGCTGTAGATTTTCATTACAAGTGCAGTCACTTCATATGGCGAGAGCCTGCTGCCCACTTTGGTCGAGCTATCTACATCAATATGCATTATCTGGGCCAAGTTTGCTGATTCATCTATGCTGCCAAATATTCGCGCTTCCGTGTCTAGCACTATGCCTTCTTTTCTTGCGCGATATGCGATCAGGTTTGCTTCAAATGCAGTCTTTCCCGACCCGACCGCCATTGACATCGCCAGATCCCTGTATGACTCTGCGAGCTCGCGTTGGATTTCCCGGTGGTCGTCGGCATCAAGGCCGTTTGTTATTGCAAAATATTCATCGAACCTGTTAAAGAACACAATTCCATCCTTGGATGAAAACAGCCGCTGCACGTCATGATAGATTCTTGCCTGAAGCATCTGCAGCTGAGCTTCCCTGTCATAACCAAGGGTGAGCGTCCAAGGTCCATACCCTTCAATCCTTATTATTGTAAGCTGTATCATTTATTATCACCACAGTTCCCCTGTCGGCTGCCTTTTGTAGCTTTCTTAGACGCACAACCATATTCACCGCTGCCTCGACCGCTCGGATAGGCACATGATTGATCCTTTCTATTGCTTGGTTGACGGTCATGCCGGGTCCGGTTATGCCGAGCGCAACTGGTTTTCCGTACTCTAACGATAGGTCGGATATGAGCCGGGCAGCATTTTCTGCGACAATGTCGTCATGCCGCGTTTCCCCCTTGATCACGGCGCCGAGCGTGACTACCGCATCGACGTTCCTTTTTTTCAGCAATTGCTTTACTGCAAGCGGCATGTCAAATGCGCCGGGCACGTAAAAGATGTGACTGACCTTGGCGCCTATCTTCTCTGCATGGCTTCTTGCTCGTTCGAGCATCTTGAAGGTGACTTCGCTGTTAAACTCGGAAACGATTATTGCAATGCGCATTGCCAATTCTGCTTATGCCACCTTGGCGTGAGCTTTGAGCTCGCTTGCATCAACCAATGGGATGCGAAATTTATCTGCGTATTTTTGTGCCGCTTCAATTGAAAGTGCTCGGTGCGTGGTCGAATCCATCATTTCGCATAGGGCTACTGCAGGTACGATTCCGGTGAGCTTGGCCAGATAGATGCATAGCTCGGTATGACCTATCCTGTCGTGTAAGAGGCGTCGTGACGCTATCAGGATCGGAACGTGACCGGGTGCGCGAAAGTTGCTCGCAAACTCTTCAACACCGCCGGAATCAATATTTCTGCAGACCTCTGCCATCTTTGATATTGTTAGAGCCCTGTCGTTATCGGTAATGCCGGTAAAAGTCGAGCGGTGGTTGATAGAGATCGAAAATGAAGATTTGTCGCCATACGCCGCCCTTCCCTCTGTTAGCTTTGAAAATATCGGGTTGACTTTACCCATCGCGCCTATCATGTCGTGCATGTAGACTAGGCCGAGCTTTGTGGTGATCTCGTTTGCTATTGCAAGGCACAGGAGACCCCCTGCAGCCTCTCTCATTGTTGCAATATGGTGTGGCTTGACATGCTCTGCGGCTATTACCATGTCAACCTCGTCCTCGCGTCCTTTGTCGTCGTGGACTAGAACGAATTTTCCAGCCTTGAGTGCTGCTATTGCGTCAGCAAGAGACAATAACAGCAGTTGCAGGTTTTTGTTATTAAAACATTACTAAAATGTTGGTTGATACCAATAAATTGGTAGTATTTCGCCTACGGTTGTCCCGATTGGGTTGTTCATTTCGGGTTGGTGTTGGCAAGTCGTCCACGCAATACATTTGCTAAAATTTGTGTTTTCTTTCTAGGTAGTGCTGCAGAATGGGCTGGAAAACTCTATCCGAAGCAATCGTCATTTGTCTACTAATATAAGTGAACTATTATGCCAATTTCGATCCGCGAAGTTCTCTTCTAGTCAATTCGATTTACAATCGTTCGTTGGCATTAGCCAAGAAGGTCAAAAAATTCCTGCTCGATAGGAGCTGGAAATCTCACAATGGATACGTTTTCTGATACGTATCCTATTTCTTTTCCTTTATATTCCCACTCTAAGGCTATGTGTGGCTTCGTGAAATTGTACTGTATGCGATTGCATTCAGCCAACGGAGTCTTTGGTGTTTTCCATCCGCGCTACATCCTTACCCTTTCGGCTAGTTTTCAATGGCGTCTTGCCTTTTCACTCCGGGTTGAAAAACTGTTCCGATCCTTCGTGACCGTGAAAGAGTAGACTTCATTTATCCGATCACAATTGGGGCAAGTCAAGACCGTCCCATCATCCGCGGCCAAATCAAATGCACTGGCAGAAATATCAGATTCGTACAATGCGTGCTTGCACCCTTCACAATATGCCAGAATTCTAGTCATCTACCTGTTTTCCTCCTAAGTAGGTATACGCAGTTCGCATCCTGTACTAACCGGATGTGAACAATTTTTGCGGTCCTGCTCGGACGGCAATGTTTGGCATTTTCATTTTCAACTATGAAGCACAGGTTTGGAAGTATAATCCATCTTCTTCCTCTATTTCATAGATAGGTTATTTGCAACATATTTGCCTAGAATATCGGTCTCGATGTTTACGACATCACCTTTTTTTCTCAATCCAAGGGTCGTAGCCTCAAGAGTATGAGGTATCAAAGATACAGACATCAAATCTCCATTGATATCGACCACAGTGAGGCTTACACCATCCACCGCGATGGATCCTTTTGGAACGAGGTTTTTTGCCAACCCTTCGCCAAGTTTGATCCACATTTTTGTCTCTGATGGCAACTTTTGCAAATCCTCAATGATTCCTGTTCCATCAACATGACCTAGGACAAAATGACCCTCGAGCCTGTCTCCTACTTTCATAGATCTCTCTATGTTCACCTTGTCCCCAGCTTTCACATTGCCGAGGTTTGTCCTTCTGATAGTCTCTGCCACCATTTCAAACTCCGCATCACCCTTCGAGAGCTTTGTGACTGTTAGGCATGCACCGTTTATGCAGACGCTATCGCCCTTCTTCAGACCGCGGCCAAGCTTGCCGAGGCTGACTCTCATCACTGTCGCCGCGCGCCTCTTGCTCTTAGAGACAGACCTGACCTTGCCCGTCCCTTCGACTATGCCTGTGAACATAAGACAGCCTCTATCTAGATCATATGTAGGATATTTATTTACAGTCTCCCGTACTGTAATTGATGTGCCAGACAGCCGTTTTTTATGGCGAGGCGCTCGCAAGATATGGATTTGGTGGTTCTCACCCATTTGGTACTGACCGGTTGGATGCATTCTGGAAAAAGCTGCAAAGCGAGAATATCGAAAATATAGTGGTAGAAGAACCTACATTTGGAAACGTGCAGGACGTATTGTCGTTCCACTACAAGGAATACGTCGATCTTGTAAGGATGGCGTCAAAGCAGGGAGGTGTTTTGCTAGATAGAGGAGACACGCCAGCATTCAAAGGAGTCTTTGAAGCGTCACTGTGTGTGGTTGGCTCGACCTTGGCAGCGCTTGACATGGTAGTTGCCGGCAAAGACTGGAAGGGGATCAAAATAGACCACGCGTTCAATCCAATTGGCGGACTGCACCACGCCCGCAGGGACACGGCTGGCGGTTTTTGTGTGTTCAATGACATAGGAGTAGCGATAATTGCTGCACGCAAAAAGTACGGGATAAAGCGCGTAGTCTATGTAGACATTGATGCGCACCATGGTGATGGAGTCTTTTATGAGTTTGAAGATGATCCGCTATTGTTCTTTGCAGACATACACGAAGATGGCCGGTACTTGTATCCAGGCACAGGCTCTGCAATGGAAACTGGCAAGGGCGAAGCCGCTGGTACAAAGCTCAACATTCCGCTTGCGCCTGAAGCTGACGATGATGAATTCATCAATGCATTTAGCAAGGTTGAACAGTTTGTAGACGATGCCAAGCCGGAGCTAATAATCCTCCAGTGCGGCGCTGATGGTCTTGCTGGCGACCCTATAACACATCTGCAGTACTCGCCCAAGGCGCACAGACATGCAGCTGACCTTCTACACCAGCTAGCACACAAACACTGTCAGGGTAGGATAATTGCATTAGGCGGTGGTGGATACAATAGAACCAATATCGGAGCAGCCTGGACCGAAGTTGTAAGGTCGTTTGCTATGACGAAAGTATGATAACAATGTATTGCGACTATCTTACGAAAAGAAGTGACACGCCATCGGCCCAACAGCTATCTCGGAGAGGGAGAGAGATAGAAAAAGAAGAGATAGTGAAAAAGTTATGCTTCTATTTCCTGATTTAACCGCTTGTGCTTGACTGTCCAGAGAACCAACGCCTCCACCAGTTCCTTAATTCTACATGCTGTGTTTTGGTCGGTCAGATTGCCGTCCTGGTCAAACTTGTCTGCCGCGTGTGAAATCATCACTTCGGGCCGGTTAAGTGGACGCATATCCAAGGAGACGAGCATCTGCCGCAGATGATACTGAGCACGCGCGGTGCCGATGGCGCCTATCGACGCTCCCGTAATTGCACAAGGTTTGCCGTCCCAGGCACTGTCGCCGTACGGTCGTGAAGCCCAGTCTATTGCGTTCTTTAGCACACCTGGAACCGAGTAATTGTATTCCGGCGTGACGAACAAGATGGCATCGTCAGCGCGGATCTTTTGTTTCAGCCTAGCCACCGGCTCCGGCGGATTTATCTCATCATCTTGGTTGAACGGTGGAATGCCATCCAGCTCGAAGATTTCTATCTCCGCATTCTTGGGTGCAAGCTTTTGAGCTGCCCTCAATGCAGCCCTATTATAAGAACCCTTTCTAAGGCTTCCAGCAATCCCAAGAATTCTGACCTTGTCCATACTTTACACTAATTGCAATATCGTATTAAAAACCAGCCTTTTTCAGCTTCGACCCGCATTTGGGGCAAGAGATTTGATTGTGTTTTGTGCCACAATTCATGCAGTAATAGCTGATACCGCTATCCCGCTGTCCAAACATGCCGCCGCCTCCAAAAAAAGAGCCGCCAGAACCAGTGCCGCCCATCTGTCGAAGCATCCTTCGCCTCCTCCAGAAAGCAAGGCCCATTATTATCCCGATAAGCACGATGAAAGAGTATGGGAAGGGAAGCAGGAAGGCTATCGCAACGGCGATCCCGAAGTAGATCCCCATCCATATTAGCTGGGTGCGGAGGAAGCGCTTGGTACTTTCATCCATCTCCGCCTTTGATTGTCCCAACTCTCTCTTATATCTGCCGAATCAATTCAGGATTGAGCAGCTAGGCCTTTTGTCGCCCTATCATCGGAAGAATTTTCCCGAGAATGATGTTCTCATGGTCAGCAGAGATGTCAAAGGACACTGTAAGGATCGCCAGGTATGGGTGACGTCCGTAAAGTGGTATGGCTGCTCTCTTCATCTTCTTGTAAAGCGCGAATATGTATATCACCTTCCCAAGTTTTGATTCGTAATCTTATCTCGTTTTCATCCCGAGGACTGATTTCATTATGTTGTAACGCAGCTCTTCTTCATTGAGCAAGGGATGATACTCTTTTGCCATTCATACGCGATCAAGGTTCCCATTTTATTGACAATCCCTGCAAATCTGATCGAACTGTCAAGCTGCAAAACCCGCGTGCAGACCTCTTTGGCAAATGCGTAAGACAATGACGATGAAGATGAAGGTGACGACATTAACCTGGTATATAATGCAAATGGCATAATTGAATTTCATATCATCGTTGCAAGAAATTCATTCAACATTTTGCCATTGCTCTGCTGTGCGGGGTTACTACTCTTGGGGCCTTCACTCTCAGATATGATAGTGGCCAGAAAATAAGTGATGAGATCCGACTTGTCGTACGACTAACCAATCGACTTAATGGTAGATCGCATTGACATATAATAAGATCCTAGTTCCGTACGAGGCTCTGTTAACTTAGGGTAATTCGTAAAGCTAGGACAGTCCTAGCTTTTTCATTGGGATATGAATAGAACCAGAACAGACCCAGCTGTAGTAACATATGCACTGTATTTGTGTATTTCAATTCTAGGAGTTTCAGGCTGGCAGC
>DATLXY010000032.1:0-4872 GCA_035575335.1 Nitrososphaera sp.
CGCATCTGATGCAAAGGCTCCCTTGATAGCAATGCTGCTTGCGGCTTCTGAATTTCCAAAGCAAAGTGGTACAGTCATTTTTGCAGGAGTGGTGGATGAAGAGGGCAGTGCTACCGGGGTAAAGCATTTGGTCAAGAGCAAGATGGGAGTAGATTATGCAATTTTTGGGGAACCTTCAGGTGTTGAAAACATCACAGTAGCTTACAAAGGAAGACTTGCAATCCGGCTAACCTGCGATGTTGGTGACAGTGCCCACGCCAGCGCCCCTTGGCTCGCCAAGAACTCGATCGAGGAAATGTACGATTTCTGGCATGCGATCAAGGCAGACATAGAGCGCGTCGGGAATGCTGAAAATAAGGCCAGATCGATCAGTTGCAGCGTGACAGAGATAACTGGCGGTTCTAGCCACAACGTTACTCCTCAGAAATGTAGGGTCACTATAGACATCAGAGTTCCCACAATAACAACATGCGATAATGTGCTCAAGGTCGTGGACTCGGTGATCACAAGGGTTGCTGGAGAAAAAGGAGTCAAAGCAACTTACAGGATAGAAGATAAGACCGAGCCCTTTGAGGCCGACCACTCGTCTCCGCTTGTGAGATCCTTGCTGCTAGCAGTGCTGGACGTCCGCAAGAAGCGGCCAATGCTCCTGCGTAAGACAGGAACAGGCGACATGAATGTACTGGGGCACAGTTTCAAGATACCGGTCATAACATACGGGCCTGGAGACCCTCACGCTTCACACACCGTAGACGAGCGTGTTAACATTGAAGAGTACGTCTCCAGTATCGAAGTTTACCAGCGTGCACTCTTCCACCTGTCTCGGTTGCATCACCTGAAAAAGAAATAACCGCTACAGAAACACCGATTCCAAAATATAGGCGTTGCCTGCTCGTTCTTACATATATGCTGTGGTTTGTAGGTACTGGAATTGACGGCTACAGGGGTCTGAGCCTCGCAGCGCTCGATGTGTTGAAGAAATGCGATACGATTTATGCTGAAAGATTCACGAGCGCCCTTTCTGAGGAGGATCTGAAAAAAATTAGCGAACTGGTGGGAAAAGAGATCAAGCCGGTTCAGAGAAGCTTTGTCGAGGATGGAAGGGAGATCCTCGAGTATGCAAGAAGTAGCGAAGTTGCACTTGTCGCGTACGGAGATCCGCTCATCGCCACGACCCACGGCGAACTCCGCACAAGAGCTGCTAGGAATTCTGTCAAGACAAGAGTACTCCATGCTGCGTCGGGAATCACATCCATAATTGGAGAGAGTGGATTACACATGTACAAATTTGGTAGGATGGTTACAATGATGTCAGAGCCTCAATCAGCAATCAGCGTTTACAATACGATTTTTGAAAACCTGCTTGCAGGCAATCACACTTTCATTTTGACAGAGTACAATAGTGGCAGCAATTGCGAGCCTGGAGAACAATTCTTCCTCGAACCGGCTGTGGTGTTCAAAATGCTTCTTGATGTGGAGAATGACCAAAGGTACCAAATCTTTTCGAATAATACCTTTGCAATAGTTGCGTCGCGGGTAGGCGAGGTCGACCAGAAGATAATTTCCGGGAAGGTTGGATCACTCGTAAAGATCGACTTTGGAACAGGGCCCCACGCGGTGATTATTACTGGCCCTATGCATTTTACGGAATCAGAGGCTGTAGCAGCGCTTACCGAAAGCATCGACGAGCCGGTAGATAACTCGCAGAGTATCAAAAGGATCTCTACGCAGATGATAGAGCGTTATGCGCCAAAGGCAAAGATGGCGGTAAGGCAAATGCGCAACATTGTGAGGCAGGACGGAGCAGACAACAGAGGGATGTCAGATGTCCTCGACAATGCTGAATACTATATTGCAGACGCCGAACGCTTCCTCCGTCAAGGCAAGTTCGAGCTGGCTGTATTGAGTATCGGTTATGCCGAAGGCCTTGTTGACGCACTGAGGTTCCAGAAAGGAATCAATCCTTGGGTGAATACATGATTAACATATATTATATATGAGAGACAAAGATGCACAGGCGTGTCTGACGATCTGGCCTTCAAGTTGCTCGTCGATGGCAAGGTGCAGGAATTCAACAGCTGGAGGATGAAAAACCTCACGGCAAAGCTGGACTTTACTGGCAAAGATCTATCAGGTAAGGATCTGGCCGGCGCCTACCTTAATGGAGTTGCTGCAGACAGGGCAAACTTTTCGGGAGCAAACCTTACTGGAACAAATCTTGTGCAGGCAAGTCTGAATGGTGCGAATTTTGAAAACGCTGACCTTACTGAGACTTTGCTAATGTATGCAGAAATGAAGAACGCGCGCCTTGTGGGATCTAACTTGAAAGGAACCAATCTTATGTGGGCCAATCTTCAGGGAGCAGACCTCAGTTCAAGCAAATTGTACAATACCATCTTGGTTGAAGCAAACCTGCAGAATGCCAAGGTTACTGGTACCTACAAGTCGGGGGCTTACCTAAAGTTCGCAAAGTTGGACGGCACAGAATGGTTCGAACAGGTGGCTGAAAAGAAGACTACCTTCTGATCCCTTCACTCTCGCCAGCGTTAGTGGCTATATTGTCTCCCGTATCCTTTTTTTCAGTTAGAAATACTTTGGCGCTTAGCCTCTCTATTGCCAAACCTTCAAACACTACTTCCGGGCCGTTCAGGAGCTGGAAATAAGATGCGGGTTTCCTGGAATCTTGACAGATGATTCCCGATGTGTGAGCTACGTGCCTTTCTTGCGCTCTCCTTTTCCGCGCCCTTCCGGTATCTGCTTATCGGCGTAACGAAAGCTGAAAGATTCTCCAGAAATGGTTTGATAGAGCATGTATTGTCAGGTCGCCAATTTCCACCATACGCGCGTAGGATCGACGGAAAAATGATAACAAGGAAAATACATGTTCCTAAGACATCGTTGGCAGGCAGGTCGGTTGTACTATGCTTCACCATTTCCAAAGATTTATTAATTATCAAAGAAACCACTTCTCTTAATATGGCGCAGACGCCTCCAGCGGGAGGAAAGGTATCGCGGCGCGATTTTCTAAAGTTAATGGCAGCCGCTGGTACAGTCATGACGTTCGCGCCCTTTGTTGACTGGGGCAAGTTTCTTCCAAACCCATCCGGCAGCGTTTCGGAGCGAGTAAGGGCGCAGCTTGCCGATGGTCAAGTCGTCAACATAAATGATATTGAACCTAATTCTTCTGTAGTAATCATTTATCCCAGAAGCGACGACGAGGTTCTCAACAAGGAAGCATTCCGCACGTGGCAGCTGATACGTCTACCTGTGGAGCTTGGCGGTGACAGAAATGATGCTTCCGCCTTCCGTTGCTACAGCATGGTTTGTCTGCATCTCTGGTGCCTGGGGAAGTATTGGCCACAGGAAGGCAGAAAAAAAGGAGAATGTCCCTGCCACGGTAGCCTCTACGACCCGCTGACGGGCAAGGCGTTCGCAGGCCCGGCATCTTTGCAAGGACCTCCCTCAAACGTTCTCCCAAAACTTGATCTGGATGTTGAACCTAACGGTGACTTGGTTATACTTCCTCCCAGATGGGATCCCAATGCAAATGGAATAGTTGGATATGGGCGCTACCTTAACGTATGAAAACAGTCTCGTAAGATTCATCCGGTGGGTGTACGCCGGGCTGGAGCGAACCATTTTCATGGGGATGAAATTCACTATCCCCGGCAGGTTCGTCAGTCCTCTAGGGTTCCTCGGCATGCTCACGTTCATCATATTCATCATGCTCGGGATCACCGGGGCGCTCTTGATGCTTTGGTACGAACCAATACTTGACAGAGCTTGGTCCAGTGTTGAGAAGATCAATGACACCATCCCCTACGGATTCCATATTCGTAATATCCACTATCATGCCTCAAACGGGATGGTAATGATGGCGCTATTACACATGTACTACCAGTACTTCAGCGGCCGCTACAAGATTCGAAACGAGATACTCTGGGTTACAGGCATTATACTCGGTGTCCTTACAATCCTTGAGGCATTCACTGGCTACGACATCATCTTTAGCGAGCGTGCGGAGCTTGCAATTTCCATTGCAGCCTCTCTGACGAACTCCATACCAGTGATGGGACCGCATATGCGGGATGCCTTCTTTGGTGCAGGGTTCCACGACTTTATCCTGAGGTTTTACACTTTCCATGTGTTCATGCTTCCCATAGCCATGCTTGGGCTGATGGTAGTCCACTTCCCGAGGTTCTTGGTCTTTGACGTACCCATGGTCATGGCAGTTGCTGGTGCAATTATGCTCACAGGAGGAGTCTTCCCTGTTCATATGGGCCTACCCTTTGAACCGGAAACGCCGCCTGGTATCACAGTTCCAGAGTGGTACCTGACAGGGCTGTACGCTTTCCTGCGTACGATGTACGACAAGTTTGTAACTGGCGTGCTATGGCCAGGACTCTTCATATTCGCACTGCTAATAGTACCGTTTGTAGATAAGTACAAGAAGTTCTCATGGAAGGACAGGCCGATAATAACTGCACTTGGGATCACGAGTCTCGCTCAGATTATAGTTACCACGTACTGGGGCTTCTACATAGATCCTGACATCGACAAGGCGTTGCTTGAGAGGCTTGTAATCGACCCTATATTCTTCTACTCGGTCATGATACTGCTGGTTCCCCTATCATTCGGCTTTACCTACATGATGATAAAGCTGGCAAGACACGCAGAGGCAAACGCCAAGCTCCAGCCGAAGAAACCAAAAGGCTCGATAAACATTTCGCTCAAGTGGATATATGTCCTGTTTATAGTGCTTCTTGCATTCCAAGTGTACCTCAATATCGCTGCATACTATGCAGTGCTGCAGGGAATGAACAACTGGTCTCTATTCATAATGGGCATAATCATGCTGGTATTTGCTGGCAT
>DATLXY010000033.1:0-4974 GCA_035575335.1 Nitrososphaera sp.
CGTGACAACGACATCAAAGACAACAAGCAAACCCCACCAGGTTACCCACAGGCGCAGGGGAAAGTTGAGGCGTACAACAAGATAGTCATATAGGAATTCTGGAAGTAGAGGAGCTAAAGGACAAAGAAGATGGCAAGAAAAAGTACAGGGCGTTTGTTGTCTGGTTCTACAACCATGAAAGGGAACATGGTGGAATAGGCGGCATATGACGCCGGCTGAGAAATTCAGAAAACGCTTAAAGCAACCGGGGTTGCAGGCAAAAGCAAGACAAAAAGTGTCAGCGATGTCGGTACATCAATTTGTCAACCATGTCCGGTAGTACAACAAGTAATATAGTTCAATTATCATAGTTTCAACTATATATAGTGTTCTACTTGACAGTAAGTCGTGGTAGAGGTTTTTGAGTTAGTAGTCCGCGATCTTGCAATTATCATGATAGTGGCTACTGTCATGGCGTTGATTTCCCATAGACTAAAACAACCTATGGTCATCGCCTATATGATAGCAGGTATGATAATAGGGCCCTACACCCCGCCCTTTAGCCTAATTTCCCAGATAGATACTCTGAGGCTCTTTGCAGAGATTGGCGTCATTCTGCTCTTGTTTGTCATAGGCATGGAGTTCCCAATTGCAAAGTTGAGACGGGTTGGAGGCAAGGCTTCAATCATTGCAGCTGCAGAAGCTGGAGGCACATTTGTAGCTGGATTTGGAGCAGGCCAGCTTTTAGGATTCTCCTTCTATGATAGCTTGTTTGTGGCTCTAGCAATATCTGTCACAAGCACTGTTATTGTGATGCGCGTTCTGGAAGAAATGAAGCTCATAAAGGATAATGCAGCCACACTGATTTTAAGCGTCGCAATAATCGAAGACATTATCATAATCTCGATGCTAGCAGTTATGCAGTCTGTCGCCGCAACAGGAACTTTGTCCATTACCGAGATTGCAATATCCGTGGGCCTTGTCTTGGCGTTCATAGGCGGTGCCATATTCTTGGGAGCAAGGACTGTTCCAAAGTTTGTTGACATTGTAGGAAAGATGAACAACTATGACGTCCTGGTAGTGGCGCTCTTGGGTGTCGCGTTTGGAATGTCCTTTATTGCGTTTGAGCTTGGCATATCCGTTGCCGCGGGGGCATTTTTTGCAGGTGTGCTGGTTGCAGAGTCAAAGATGCACTCTGTTTCTGCCGTATTGGCAACTCCGCTCAAAGACATGTTTGCCGCGCTGTTCTTCATTTCGGTTGGAGCGATGATGAACATCACTCTTCTTCCAATGTTCATAGTCCCGGCACTGATCCTCATAGGAGTCTCATACGCAGGTAAGTTCCTTACCGTTTGGGGCTCGGCAAGGCTCCAAAGGTTTGACAAGCTCACTTCTGCAAGAGCAGGATTCGGACTTTCATCATCAGGAGGAGAGCTTGCCCTAGTGGCGGCTCAAGGAGGTGCCGCCGCGGGGGTAACGAGCGCATTCTTGCTGCCGATGGTGGGCGCAATGACGATCATTACTACGTTTATGTCTCCATATGTGATCAAGTTTGGATTCAGGTTTGCAGAGAGATGGAAAGCCACGGAAGCAGGAGAAGGAGAAGGAGGTTCTGCAGCTGACACCACTACTACAAAGTAGAAATGAAGCTATTGTGGCAGCCGATAGAACGTAAGTGGCCGCTTTTCATTCTATTATTGAACGCTTGTTCATTTGTTCCACACAGATGGCAAAGCCCACTTGCGAACAATCTGTTGAATTGCACTCGTCACACGTAGGAACGCCGTCTACAATTTTGACTGTTACGCTCTTCCAAAGGATACGGTCGTATATCATGACGAGCTTGTCATTGATTAAAAATGCTTAGCATCATAGGAATGATGTTGTTATTCAACACATCCTTTTCTTACGCGTTTAACCAGACTCCAACCGCGACAATCCTTTCATCAAGAGTGCCGTTACTACTCTTCTCAGCCATGCCACCGGGTTCTAATTCCTTTCTTGCCCCTCGGGCAAGAACCGAATAACCTATACCGGTTCACTCTGCTGCCCAAACATCCTTGGACATCACTTGATCGCTTCCCATGTCAAGCACGGTGAGAGACGATCTTAACCTCATACTATCGATCAGCACAACTGGTAATTAATATACCTCGTCATAAATGTGCTTTGTTGCATCACAGAAAAATCGTCGTTTATGAATGTTTTCTGCACTAAGGACAGTGCAAAATTTACGAATTACGGCCTTATTGATACATGTATTCGAACATAATTTGCTTATACCGAGAACTTCAAGGACGATTGCAGATGGGAGGGATATAGTTTTGTGATATTTGACAAATTGAATATCAAGAACATGCTCAAGAACCGCAGTCTGGCACAAACAATAACGGATGCCATTTGGGGAAAGCTGCGCCATTACACCGCCTACAAGGTAGAAAAAGGGCATAGCGGACCCCCGATCGTTATCGACCCACGCGGTACATCGCAAAATGCTCCATGTGCGGAGTGGAAGCAAAAGAAGAAAAGCCCGGCTTTTCCATACGTGTCTTTGTATGTCATAGCTGCGGAGTGGTCATCATTGACCGTGACCTGAACGCAGCAGCTAAAAATATTGAAAAACTGGGTCTGGGACAGGCCCGTGCTGAGACAGACCCTCTACTTTTCCGACAATAACCACAACTGATAAGCAAGTTTGCTTCGAGGAAGAAGCCAGCGAATTTATTCATAGTAGTTCACAATCAGGGTTATATTTTGACAAAAATTTTCGCGCTTGCCAGCTGGCTGTGTCAAAAATGACATCGACTAGCTGATAGTGAAAGCCCGACACGTGCTTTAGCAGTGTGGCTAGTTGACTAGAAAATGTGTTAATCGCTATCTCTGAAGTTTAGTATCGTAACCAATTTCCTCTATCGAGCCGTCGACACTTTTATTATCCTTGCCCTCGCTACCTCCGTGCAACTGGATCCTTCTATGCGGCAATGGAATCTCGATACCATTCCTATCTAGTTCTGCCTTTACCTGCTCTACTAACTGTTTCCTCATCTGGAACCAGTGCGTGGATGGAACCCAGCACCAGACGTTGATGTTCACTCCTGACTCTCCAATGTCATTTACATATACGTCCGGTGCAGGCTCTACCAAAACAAGAGGCGTCTCACTTAGGCTTTTACCGATTATCTCGATGGCCCTCTTCGCATCCTCCTGAAGCGCGATCCTTACCTGAATCTCTACCCTTCTTGCTACAGTTCCAGAAAAGTTGCGGATCTCTGAGGAGAATACCTCTGTGTTGGGCAGCCTGACATATGTCCCGTCAAACATCCTGAACCTGGTGGAAAGCGTATTAATCTCAACCACAACTGCGGCGATATCTGGCAACTTGCCAGTTATGAGGACTGGATCCCCTATTTTCATTGGCTTGTCTATGTAGAGGAATATTCCGGAGATCAGGTTCGAGAAGAGGGACTGGGTAGCAAAACCTATCACGATGCCAGCTATCCCGGCTCCCAGAAAGATCCCGGACAGGTCAAGTCCCGACACGCCAAGGGCCGAGAGAAGAGCTATTGCTATTATGACGTAGTAGGATAGTTTGCCGAGATTGTTGCGCGTTTCTGGGGGAAGCTTGGTGCCAATATATCTGGTAGTAAGAATTCTGAAAAAGCGAGCAAACCCAAAGCCTGCGGCTATCACTACGATGGTGATCACTATTCTGAGCAACTCGACTTCTGTGCCGAGTACATTTATTGTATCAGGAATGCCAAACAGGGCCTGTATTGTCAGCATGCTGGATTAGCATCCCTCCACTCTAGTTCTATATTTCATGACGCGCATTATGATACACACATACAATCATTAGCCAACAGATCGAGATAATGGCTAATCAGATGTGATAGAACAACAAAAGAATAGAATAATTTATAAAATTTTCTGAACCGCTTGAAATTAGCGGCTTGATTAAGAGTATGGGAAAACAAAGAAACCCCGCGCCGGTTACAGTAGGCCGGAATTTTCTCTAGGGATGTGGGGGGGTTCTTACATGGCTTTCGGCTGCCAATGTAAGTACATACTATCACAAGACAGTTGCCGGCCGGATACCAGAATTATCAGTGTATATGTGTGGGCGTACGTTCAGAAACAGAGAGGGAGGTCAGCCTTGACAACCTGCAAGATGACAAATTTTTGTCTACTGTTCAGACATGGGAGATGTCGATCAGATATCTAATCTACTTGTGTTCCACAATTGTGGCATCAAAAAGGGGAGAAAGCATGCAGATTGAGCTACATGAATTAAATGTCCATTGTTACATAACATTCTGTGATAGTCATGAAGCCAAATAATTTTGCCATGAAGGACTGGCATCTCGAACACGTTGAAACAATTATCGTCCGTTTTTCAAAAGGATTGTCTCCTGATGCATCTTCGTTTGAAAAGAGGAATTTCAAGAAATATGGAAACATCTCCCACTGTATAAAGCAGATAGAATATGACATGAAGCATGGGGTTGAGAGGAGCGAAGTCATGGAAATTCTGCGTAAAATCAGGTTAGATGAAAAATATTTGGAACTCAGAAAAAATCCTGAAGCAATGGCGCGGCTGCAAGAATTGGAAGACAAGCTATCTGGCGCACAGAAAATAGAAGGATCCTTTTGGTACAATAATGCATACCGAGAACTTGGCAGAAGAGTGTAAAGAGAAGTGGGTGGTTATAGTTTACCAGTCTACTTCACACTCAAGATAACCGTCTTCTTGCTATTAAGAATTCGTTTATCAGCAGTGATCCTGTTAAACTTAGCCTCCATCCCTGCCCAGATAATGTGAACCGCATCCTGTCTGCCCCCATGTCCAAATATAGCAAGAACAGTTTGAGCCAGATCCACACATGCTTCCTCTTGCAATTCCTCTTTCTGCATGGAAAGTGGTCGTCGAAGCATCTGTCCTGTCCTTGGCCTGCTGGATAAACCGCTCCATCAGGTTCTTCTTCTTCAGTTCTGTAA
>DATLXY010000034.1:0-4122 GCA_035575335.1 Nitrososphaera sp.
CCGTGAATGATAGCCTACGTGTTTGACACTATGGCCGGGGCCTGCAACGCCATACAGTCTGCCATAGAGGCAGTCGAGAAACCCTGAATCAGCAGCTAAGGTGACCCTGAGGTGCGACAACGGGCCGCAATACAAGAGCGAGGTATTCCGCGAATCCTGAAGGCACTCGGGCTGCACATGGAATTCATTGCTGCAAGTACGCCGGAGCAGAAGACCTACATCGAGTCGTTCCATGGCAAGTAAGCGCGAGTACGTCTGGCCGCAGGAATTTGCGACGTTCCGGGAAGCCGAAGCAGCTATATCCTGGAGGCGTTTGTAGACTACAACAGCGTCAGGCCGCACTCGTCGCTGAAATACATGCCCCGTACGAATTCGCGACAAAGCTGAAGAAGGAGCAGGAGGGAATGGTCAAATGATGAGTGAAAGTACCTCTTCAAAAGATCCAAAAGTGTGTCTAAAAGTAGGGATCCAGATCACATGGACAGATAATTGATGAAGAGAGGGCGTATCACGGCCATCGTGAAAGGATTAAAAACCGCGCCTGTGTTACTACCTTATTGGAAGAACGAGATCAGCACTCCGTGGAATGCCCCCGGTGCGGCTTCGAAATGAAGAGCCTGACCGCATGCCATATGATATGCACAAATTGTGGTAGCCACATGGACTGTAGCGAAAAAGGTCTTACATGGGGTTAGAAAGGGCCCTTGTCCCAGTTCATCTGGAAGTTGTCCGCAATGTCTACCGCTTTTCCTTTCATTATCTCGATATAGTCATCGTACGTTGCAGAGAAGGAGCAGTGGCTGCATTTTACCTCAGACATCTCATCGTTCACCACTGCCTTTTTGCCGCACTTTGGACACTTTGCTTCAAGCACGCAATGATTACATAGCGCATTGTTAATAAATTATATCCGAGCTAAAACTGTCATTTGACAAGTATTGGCGATGCGTACAGACGGCTCCATGGCATGATAACCAACAGGCCGACCAACTTTAGCTGGGTAATAGACAGCAAGCTTGCCGGTTGCGGCCTTCCTGTAACTGAGAACGAGTTCAGGTGGCTAACCGAACAGGGAATAAAGTCCATCGTCACTGTTAGAGAAGTCCCACTTCCGTCCGACTGGTTTGAGGGAAGCGACATTGAATACCTTCATCTCGAAGTGGAGGACTTTGGCGCGCCAAACATCGATGACCTAATACAAGCAGTAGACTTTATCGAGCAGCAGATAAAAAGTGGTAGGCCAGTAATGGTGCACTGCGCCGCTGGCAAGGGCAGGACTGGAACTGTTCTTGCCGCTTACCTTGTAAAAAACTACAACATGACCGCGGAACAGGCCATTGAAAAGGTAAGGAGTATGAGACCGGGCTCAGTCCAATCTGTCACGCAGGAGACGGCAGTATCAATGTACGAAAGATATCTGAAGAACAATCAAAGGTAGCGTGGCGCATACGGTTATTCTGGAATCGAATCCACTTCCATCTTGCCATTTGGGACTCTGACAGACAGCTTGTGATCCTTGAACACAAGTGTGATTTCATCGCTACCTTCTTCGACTGCCTCCAGCTCCTGACCCTTTACGCTATTGCATGTCTCAAGATCGACTGAAAGTTCCCCGGACTTGTTCTTTATAAACAGATACCTATTGTCCTTGAAGATTAGCGTGAGTTCGTCCTTGGTCTTTTCGAAATCAAGCAGTTCTTGTCCCTTTACACCATCAAACTTTGCCATTTCAGTAATATACTGAAAAATCAGACGTATTTAGACCTAGTCCACGATTTCTTGATCTAGTCCTTCCAAGCACAGTGACAAGAGCTCGTTACTGCGTTTCATTATCCAGCTCGGGAACTGATCGAAAGTAAATACGTATTGCTGCTGAAAGTTCGGAGGGATGAATCCACCATAAGTGATTACCTGTACCACGACATACTGCTCGTTGACCGTGGCGATCTCTTCTTCGGCAGAAGAGTCTATCTCCTCGATAGTGTGCCTATAGAGCACAACCGGTCTGCCAGTCCTGCTGGCCACGATAGATGCCTTGCGAAGCCGGTCCCTCAACCTGCTCAGGACCCAGCTATCGAGCGTTACCTGTTCGTTGGTCAATCATCGTATCCTCATAAAATATCTATTTACGATATTATGGCAAGAATTGTTGACTTCTTGAATAATTTCTTTTACTTGTACAGTAGGTTGCGGTAATTTTGATCTCCTGCTCCCCTATGCATCCAGACATAAGATGAATATTACATTATAGCCGCAAAATTGCGCGCCAAATGGTGAAAAAATTTATTCCACAGATATCCGGAACTCCCGGCCATCGATTTCGACAACCTTGTAATTGATGTTAGGTTGTGGCCCTTTCGAGAGCACAATATTCCTTACTCTCACGAGGTAGGCCAGTTCGTCTTTCATAGCGTATAGCTTTGCAATTTCATCATCATCAAGTCCGGATATGTAAAGCGAGTCTAGAGTATCTGTCGGATTGTACTGTTTTTCTTTACGTAACTGTTGGGAGTGTCTAGCAAGGTCTTTCATCAAACCCTTGATTATCAGGGCGGCGTCACGTGAGGTCGAGATGAATACCACTATGTTGCCTCGTTCAGACGATGAATAGCCTTCTGTTGCCTTGTATACAATATCAACATCAGAGGGCGTCAACTCGACTGCCTTGTCATCGTAGGCAAGAGAATACATTCCAGACCTGAGTGAGTTGAGAAGCGTCAGTTTGTCAGTTTTCTCAAAAGCCTCTGTGACCTTCCCGATATCTGCCTTTACCTTCGGTGCAACGTTCCTTCTCACAAGCGAGACCGTAACAGAGATTGGCATTTTACTCTCGAGCAACGCTGCTACTTTTTCCAGCTGAGAACCGGCGGATATTTCCACCAGCCTATACTGGTCGGTATTGAGCTGACCCATGAGCGCGTCGGATACACCTTCGATCTCGAGTGACTTTATTCCCGGGCCGCAGATCATGACCTCCTTTATGGGCCAACGCCTTTTGAGGCCGGCCAAGTTCCTGGCTGCGTTAGCAAGGGATACCACTTCCTTTATCATGTCAAACGCCGATTCGATCTTGTTGTCGACCAGCTTTTCGTTGGTCTGTGGCCAATCTTCAAGCAACACACTCTTTTTGCCTCCAAAGCAGGTCAGGTAAAGGTAGTCAGTTATGAAAGGCGAGATTGGGTGCAGCATGATGTCGATTTGCACAAGAGCATGGGCGATGACAGAATATACGGCGAGGCGCCTATCCAAGTTCTCAGCACTATCGTCCCAGATGATGTTCCTCGTAAGTGGGATATAGGTCTGGCTGAGATGGTTGATTATAAATTCATCTAGAGCCTTAGCGCCCTCGTGAAACCGGCAACGCGCAAACGATTCGGTAACTTGTTTTACAAGCCCCTGTAACTTGGACAGCAACCACGCCTCAGTAGGCCCAAACAAGTTGTTGCTTGTAACCCATTCCAGTGTGTGCTTGTTCTGGTCGAACTTGTCAAACTCGCTGTTTTGCTTGAAGTAAACATGAAGATTGTGAAGTGTGCTCAATATCTGGTAGGGTCTTGTCTTCATCTCATCCAGGCTAAAGTTCAGCGATTCAATGGGTGATGACTTCCACATAAAGTACAGTCGAACGAGATCGACAGGGTTGTCCGACAGGAGCTTGCACGCTTCTATCACGTTGCCCAAGCTCTTGCTCATCTTGTTGCCCTTT
Organism: Nitrososphaera sp.; assembly: GCA_035575335.1. Classification (GTDB taxonomy): domain Archaea; phylum Thermoproteota; class Nitrososphaeria; order Nitrososphaerales; family Nitrososphaeraceae; genus Nitrososphaera. Next base: position 3,707 of record DATLXY010000034.1, read on the forward strand.
TCGTCAAGCACGTGTCCCTGGAATAGAAATGACTGGAACGGAGCAATGCTTGTCTGATTCATGATAACGTTTTCCATAAGCATCGTGTATGCCCATCCCCTAGTCTGGTCTATGCCCTCTGTCAGAAAGGTTGCTGGTATCAGATCGTTGTATTCTTCGTCTGTGAGGGACGCATACGGTGCCGCTCCGCTGTTGTGCCAAGTGTCCAAGACGAACGGCTCTCTGTGCATTGTGGCCCCGCACTTATCACACTTGATCTTGATCCTGTCGATCCACGGCCTATGCAGCTCAAAGTCCGGCCCATCAGGAAGTTCGATCGCCTTTTTCACGATTTCATTCCTTGAGAAGAGCCCCTCCTTGTACCCGCATTTACTGCACGACCATATAGGAAGTGGTGTTCCCCAGACCCGTTCTCT
>DATLXY010000035.1:0-2851 GCA_035575335.1 Nitrososphaera sp.
CTCTGTCTTTCGGTATGCTGTTTATAACCTTGACCGCGTTTGAAGACGTGCAACAATAGTCAGACAAGGCCTTGACTTCTGCAGAAGTGTTCACATAGCTTACCACAACAGCATTAGGGTGTTCTTCCTTCCAGGCTCGCAATTCGTTGGCATTGATGGTGGACGCAAGGGAACATCCTGCCTCTAAATCTGGTAGCAAGACCTTCTTTTCCGGGCACAGGATGGAGGCAGTCTCGGCCATAAAGTGAACTCCACAAAAAACTATGATGTCAGCATCTGTTGTAGCTGCCGTCTTTGAAAGCATTAGAGAATCGCCTATAAAGTCAGCTACATCCTGAACTTCCGGCAGCTGATAATTGTGCGCCAGAATCACTGCGTTCTTTTGCTCCTTTAGCGCAAGGATTTGACGCCTGTAGTCAAGATCTAGCATCGTCATGGCTTTTTATAAACAGTGCATGATATAGTCCCTCTACATTTAAAGTAGTACAATCTAGGATAGCGCTGCCTGAGAAGTCAAAATTGTAGGCAATACTTGCCACAATTACAAGCACCAGCGATCGTGTGCATACAAATATAAATATTCAAATGACAAATCGGTAATGGTAATTAATGCCAACTCACGGATCACTTACAAAGGCCGGCAAGGTAAGGGGCCAGACGCCTAAGATTCAGGGAAAGCCACGTGTAAGTCCAATCGCAAGGTTGCGCAACAAAGACAACTTTGTCAAACGCTTTGAGAAAAAGAGACTGCCCGGACAGAAAAAGCCCGAACGCCGTGCAGGCAGAAGGTAAAAATCCTTCTTCTAACCTCCTTCTTTTTCGTTCAATGCCAGAGAGAAAAGTGGGGCTTTTAGGCTGTGGCACCATAGGGGGCCAGCTTGCTCTAGCAGTTGATTCCCGCAAGATAGCAAACGCTTCAATTGTAGCACTCTTTGATATCGATGAAAATAATATCCAGAATCTAAGAAGCAAACTTCGGACAAGTCCCAATGCGTATTCTGATTTCAGAGAGTTCCTATCGTCTGAAGCAGACATCGTAATTGAGGCGGCTTCACAGGATGCAGTGAGGATTCATGCGAAATCGGTGCTTGAAGCCGGTAAGGACTTGATGGTGATGAGCGTCGGCGCTCTTGCAGACAGCGTCTTTCTTTCGGAGCTGTTACAGAGAGCAACGACAAAAGGCTGCAGGATCTATGTACCGACAGGGGCAATAGCAGGCATCGATGCAATAAGAAGTGTCAAGGATCTACTTGAATCGGTAACACTTACCACGACAAAAAACCCTAGAGCACTGGCAGGAGCGCCTTTTTTTGAAACCAGCAAGGTCAAGCTCCATGAAATCACAAAGAGGACGGTTGTTTACGAAGATAACGCAGCAAATGCAGTTAAGGCATTCCCTGCAAACGTCAACGTGGCGGCGGTGCTGAGCCTCGCAGGAATTGGAGCCGACAAAACACAAGTAAGGATCGTTGCAGACCCCCAGGCAACCACGAACCAACACGAAATTGTTGCAGTAGGAAGTTTTGGAGAAATTAGGATAACAGTAAAAAACGTGCCGAGCCCTGAGAACCCAAAGACTAGTTTTCTTGCAGTGTTGTCAGCTATAGAATGCCTCCGTTCGATATGCGATGACGGCATGAGAATAGGGTCGTAACGTTACTGCTTCTTGATTTATATAGGGTTCGCACGTAGCGTTGCCTACGTATGAGTCACGTAAGAAGAAACAACAACTTCGGTCCAAAGCCAGTGGAAGCTGGTAAGGAATACGACGTACAGATCACAGAAATCAGCCGCAAAGGCGACGGTATCGCAAGGATACAAGGATTTGTTATCTTTGTGAAGGACGGCAAGGTTGGTCAGAGCGCAAAGATCCGTATCAATCAAATCGGACCAAGATTCGCTACTGCCGAGATTGTTGACGGTTCAGCACCGGCAGCAACAAACACTACACCAACGATCTAAGTTACTGCGTTCTGACAGAAACGTTCGCAGTAATAATCCTTTTTATTATCGCTTTTCAACACTTAGGAAAAAATCTGGTCTTCTACTGCCTACGCTTTTTATAACAAGAGAGCAACTTTATTGTTCTCTGGTGGTGACAGAGAACGCCTTTAATGGTTTGTTAGTTACAAAGGAATTTTTATCCGAACTTGCGATGTTAGATTAGTGCTCGATGCGCAATAACATCATTGCCATAGTGGCCATTTCGTTCATGACCGTGGGTGCGCTGTGGGGGATCGGAAACCTTTTGAATCCGCCTCCTCAAGAGAGACTCCCCGTAGAGGACATCCTGCTTATAGCTCAAAGGAGAAGCTTCAATGAGACTAACCCCGACATACATGTAAAAGTTAACGAACCACTCAAGCTAGTTGTGCGAAATGGCGATGTTATTACTCACGACTTGAGGATTGACGAACCGGAGAACGGCGGGATAATCCCAGTAAATACAGCACCGCTGCGAGGCGGTCAGGACTTTCCTACTGCAATAGTTGCCACAAAGCCCGGTACTTATGAGTATTATTGTTGGTATCACCCAGAAATGCGGGGCAAGATAATTGCGCAATAGGATATAGTGTCATTATCCTGTAGGAGATTGATTTAGTTGAATTCAGTACACCTCAGGCGTACGTGTGCCGTCAACTGACTCGGAGCTGCAGGTGGAAAAACTTCACTAGGTGTACGTCTGTACTAACTGAAAGTAGACGTACCTATTCAGATTTGATATTATACACCGCAGAGAAACGTCGCGCCGTTACCATATCAAAGCTATATGTCGTTCAAAGAGCGCCTGGAACCTTGACGATGGTCAAGACATCTTCATCTTCTAGCTTATGGTCAAGACCAACTTTCT
>DATLXY010000036.1:0-5446 GCA_035575335.1 Nitrososphaera sp.
TTTTCCTCGCCATGAAAACGAGATAGCTCAGTCAGAGGCGTACACCGGCAAGCAGTTTGCCAAGATCTGGATCCACTCCGGCATGGTCACGATCAACTCCCAAAAAATGAGCAAGTCGCTTGGCAACATCGTCACGATTGAGCAGGCGCTTGCTAGGTGGGGCATGAACACGCTGAGGCTGTATTGCCTGTCGGTACACTACGCCAAACCCCTCGACTACAACGATGGATTGCTCAGAGAATCTGTCCAGAGGTGGCGCCAGATAGAAACTTGCGCTTATGAGCTCCACTCCGCGACCGGAAGCGGCGGAGAGGTTGACGCTGTGATCAAGCTATGCGATGAATCGGTCGGCGCGTTTGAAGCTGCTATGGATGACGACATGAATACGTCGCTTGCACTGACTGAATTCTTGAATATGGTCACAAGATTGAGTCAGTACGCCGCGTCTGACAGGCTGACAAAGGACATGGCCGATGCCGCCCTGCCTTGCTTCAACAGGATAATGGATATCCTTGGCCTCCGCACTGTGCAGGCCGGAGAGCAGGAACGAAAGGAAATAGATCAGATGGTCGCTGAACGCAACAGGCTGCGGTCGCAAAAGAGGTTCAAGGAGGCCGACGAGCTTCGGAAAAAGCTGCTCGAACGCTCCATTGAGCTGCTTGATCACAAGGACAGAACCGTCTGGGTAAAACGTGAGCGACATGAGTTGTTGTAGTATGACGCTGGTGGCACTAGTCAATTTTCACTCTTTTGTGCATCTTGTTGCACTCCAGAGCTAATGAGTTCGTATCGTTCAACATTATGAGTAAGTAATGAAAATACTGGACGGTAAGCGCATGGGTTCAGTGACCGTGTTTGAAGACACTCTCATGCTCGCAGAGATATTCGGCGATGTTATAGTCAACAGCGGCCATCTGGAGCTCAAGGGCAAGGTCCTCGGCAACCTTTTTGTGCGCAAGGGCACCTGCAGGATGATGGGTATTGTGCGGGGCAATCTCGTGAACGAGAGTGGCGATGTCGAAGTGTTTGGAGCGGTGCACGGCAAGCTGATAACAAAGACAGGGTATACCTATGTCAACCCCGGCAGCAAGGTGGGTGCGATCGAAAGCGCGCTGCCGGCGAGAAGGTCTGAGTTCAAGCAAGAGCCTCTCCACAGTAGCAGCACTTAATGGCGGGCTTTTTCCTGTCGTATCTTGTCAAGGTCCTTCTGTAACGCTTCGATAGTCTTGGGTATTTCTGTCTCTGCGCACTGCAGGCAGATCTGCTGCAGTGAAAGCGGATAGGTAAAGTACTTCTCGTTCAGGGCAATGTGGCGTTTGCACGACACGCACTTTTTCATCTTGTAAGGGTCAGTGTTCTTTATTATCAATTCAGACTTCGACCACTTCACCCTGGTCAGGAGCGTGGGCGTCATAGCCGTACTTTTCTTGGATCTCTTCGGCAAACTTGACGCAGGAAGGGCCGTCACCGTGCACGGTGAGCACCTTGGGGTTGCCCTTGACGCGATCGAGGATTTCAAACAACTCGCTCCTGCTGTTGTGGCCAGAGAATTCAAAGCGCCTGACATCCGCGTAGCACTTTGTTATCTTTCCGTCAAAGTTGGCGACGCGCCTGTCAAGGAGTATCCTGCCGGGCGTCCCCTCCCCCTGGTACGACACGAGCGCGATGCCGTTCTTTTCGCTCTGTGCGATCTGTTGCGTGTAAAATACTGCAGAGCCGCCTACCAGCATCCCTGCCGGCGAAATTATCACGCACGGCTCGTTGACTACCTTTTTCCTCCTGTTCCAGCCCTGCACCCATTCGGCCTCGCCTATTGCACGCTTGAACATGTCAGGGTTCCTGAGGAACTCGGGGTGCCGGCTCATTATCTGGTTCGCCTTCAGTGCCATTCCGTCCATCACAACCTTGTGCTTGAAATTATAGGCCTTGAGCACGCAGGCGATTTCCTGCGCTCTTTCCACAGAGAACGAAGGGATGAACACCGTGCCCCCGCGCTCCACAATGTCATTTACAAACTCCAAGAGATCCTTTTCAGCCTCCTCCCGGGGCTTCTGCTCGGTCTGCGAGTATGTGCTCTCTATTATCATCAGGTCGATTTCGTCGAAGTTAAGGTCTGCCGGTCGCAGGAGCTTTGAGCCGCGGGTGTTGATGTCGCCGGTGTAAAACACTCTCTTGCCTTCGTGTTCCACTATTACAGTGGCGCCCCCGACGACATGCCCTGACTCATAAAGCGTAACCTTGGCATCGTTTACCATGTACGGCTCTCTGTACCGCAGATTCTTTGATGCCTTCAGCATCGTCATCAGATCAATGTATTCAAAGGGAAGGTAAAATCCGGACAGCTTTATCATGTCTTCAATCAGAAGTTCCGACAGCTCAAACGTCGGAAGCGTGGCGAGCGCCGGAATGCCGGTACTGCCGGACAGATAGAGCGACGGCACAAAACCTGAATGGTCAAGATGTGCGTGCGTGATAATCACCGCGTCAACCTCCCTTGGCTTGATGTGCATCGGGAAGACAGGCTCTCTCCTCAGGAGGACGCCGTAATCCATCAGGATGTTTGTATGGTCACAGTTCACGAGGAATGCCGAGCGGCCCACCTCTTTGGCCGCTCCCATAACCTTTACTTTCAACTTAATTTTACACTAGAGCTCGGTCAACACTTCCTTTAAATCTTGCTGAGTGAATCGCTGTGTGAAGAGGTCAAACCAACGGCCGAAGGCGTGCTTGACATGACAATGGCCACTACCACTGCACCTGCCAGAGTGGCTCCGGCACCGCCGGGTTCTCGAGCTTTTCCAAATAGCCATAGCCGCACTCGTCTAGCACGGACTCAAAGTTGTAGCGCTCGCCAAGCTCCTGCTCCTTCTCGACCTGCCTTCTCAGAGCCTCCTTTACAGCATTTGCTCTGGTAGGTTTTGCATAAACATACCAAAAGTTGTGGGCTCCTCGTAGACGAGCAAGCTCGGCCCTCTTGCTGTTAGACATTTCCGTGTAATACCGGTTCATTATCTCGATATTTACATCCTCCCATGATGGCGTCCTCCACCAAGCAACCTTCTGAAAGCCGTGGCCATCAAATTCCGCCGCCAGGCTTATTCCCTGATCAAGCGTCGTAACGATGACGTCGGTGCTGCGCGCTATTGGATCGCGGAAGTCCTGCCCGGGCTCCATCCAGCCAACAAAGATCAGGTCATACTTCCTGTCGATCCAGTGTGCGTCAGCGATCTTGATATAGTCCGGCCTGACGATGCCAAGGCCGTAAAAGATGCCCCCTTCCTTCTCTATCCCCTCCGCGTTTGGAAGATACTGGCGCACCTTCTCCAGAAAGTCGCCGTAGCCACAGCCGACATCAAGGTAGCTTGGGCTTGCCGCCACCGCCTTTGCAATGGCCACGACGCGCAGAACATCGACCTTGCGATATGCAAAGTAGGTGCCTGAAAAAAATGGAAAGCTATAGCGTTCGTGGTGTGGAGAGACGGCAGCAGCGCGGAACTGTGCAAGCGACTGGCGTGCCTTGCGGAGGTCCTTGATATTGAATGGCAACTAGTCGAACATCACTTCCCACAACTTTTTCCCGTTTGTTAACATTGACAGCTCTTCCTTGTAACCGTAGCCGCATTCGTCAAGCACGGCCTCAAAATCAAACCGGTCCTGCGGGTCTTCGCTGTCAAGATGCGACTTAAGGCCGGCTCTGACTCTGCCGGCAATGTCGGGCCTAGCATACACATACCATAAGTTGTGTGCCCCCCTAAGACGCGCAAGCTCCTCCTTCTTTTTGCCGTCAAGCGAAGGCGTGTAGTAGCGGTTCATGAGCTCGGTGTTGACGTCGATCCATGATGGCGTCCTCCACCAAGCGACGCGCAGGTAGCCAAATTCCTCATACTCGCAGCCCCCGTTTATGCCGCACTGGCCGCCAGCGTCAAAGGTGGTGATGACGCACCTAGCGTACTTGGCGACGAACCTGCGAAAGTCCTGGCCGGGCTCCATCCAGCCAACAAATGCCACATCGACAGGGCCGGATAACCCTTCAACAGGCATGAGCCTGATATGATCCGGCTTCACGACGTTGAATTCGTAAAAGATGCCCCCTTCCTTCTCTATCCCCTCCGCGTTTGGAAGATACTGGCGCACCTTCTCCAGAAAGTCGCCGTAGCCACAGCCGACATCGAGATAAGTGGGGTCGTCAGAGATGGACTTGGCAATTGCGACCACTCTCTTCACGTCCACCTTGCGGTAGGTGAAGTACGAGCCGGTGAAAAACGGAAAGATGTAACGGGCGTGATGAGCGGGAGGCTTGCGGTCTAGAAACTGCAGATAAGCTTTGTAGGCGCTCTGCAAATCCGCAATTGCAAAGGGCATCAGTCTCTCTCTTATGCTTGAATCTATTATTTCTAATGGATTTGATGAGATCCGCCGCGTTTTTTTCCGATATAACACCGTTTGAAAAAACCCAAAAGGCTTATTAAGTTCGGTTTTCACTCTGAAGGTATGGTTAGGAAATTTGATGACTGGTGGAGAACTGTACCAGCTGACTTGAAGATGAAGGCTCGCAAGGGCGACGAACAAAACAAGCCATTGCTAAATCAGGTTAACTATGTCCTTCTGCATCTTCACCTGCAAGGCAAGCACGATGCCAAGCCAACTCATGAAGAGCTTAAGGACTGGCTGCACAGTGGCCAAGTAGACGTCCTTAGGATGAACAAGTAAGAGATTTTCTTTTCTCTCTTTTTCATTTATTTCACCGACAACAACTTTCCGCCTGTAGGTTGTCAGCCGCAGTTGTAGCTGTCGCATAACTAGCTTGTGGTGGTTTGCCTGCCGCCTGCTCGCAAGATGTTATAACAGCGTTTTGTAGAACCCATAGGGTTTAAATAGTTTCGAACAATACTGACGTCTAAGTGAATTTAGATGCCAATTGCTATACTTCCAGACGTGGATGAACAAAGATGCATTGGCTGTGCGCTCTGTGTAGAGATCTGCACTGCCCTCGGCCCAGACGTTCTCAGGGTAAAGCCAGTAGAAGGCTGGAAGAGGGGTAAGGCATTCGTCTTTTATCCAGAGAGATGCATCTCAGACGGTGCATGTGTAGGTGTATGCCCAACACACGCCATCTTCTGGATGAGGCCAATGGAATACACCCCAGGACAGCCAGTCCCACTGCACAAGAACGGTGTGTTCACCAAGGGCTGGGAAGAAGGTTAAGTCCGAAGGAAAGAAAAAATTCCTTCCTTTTTTCATTTTTATTTTTCTTCGATTCTGCCAGGGGCTGTTAACAGCGTAATTCATATAGCTAGGACTGCCCTAATCTTTCATTGCCATATGAAAAGAACCAGAACAGACCCAGTTGTAATCACATATGGTTTGTACTTGTATATTTCAATTCTAGGAGTTTCAGGCTGGCAGCGACAAATCCTTGACACCGATCAAAAAACCGTGTAGCTGT
>DATLXY010000037.1:0-2679 GCA_035575335.1 Nitrososphaera sp.
AATATTCTAGCAGCGCTTCATACAGTGAACCCAGTTGTCTGACACTAAGATTCTGGTAGTCGATACCCTTACCATCCCGTTCCATTAATGCCCGCAGTGCCGGGACGAGGTGCATGTTCATCACGCTCAGACTATCAATAGTTTCATCAAACTCGAATAGGGCGCCATCATACTGGGGCAGGTTGACTGTCGGGTCACCCTCACTTATAGCCCTGAAAAGTCTGCTCACAGCGTCCCATGCCGAAGTAGATTCCGGATCTTTTTCCATTCCCGCCAACCGTTCCTTTATCTGGCCCAGCGAAATCTGCGAATAGCGCTTATCTTTGACCGGTAGAAGGCTGCGAGATTCTGCGTATAGGATGAACAATAACCTGTAAAGCAGCTTTAGGGCCTTCTTCTTTGCATCTGAAAGTTGTTCTTCAGAGTATTTCTTCTTCTTGGAATGCCTCAGAACTCCTCTTACAAGGTCCAGAAAGAGCTGCTTATCAAAGACTTTGGTCCTGAGGTCTTCTTCAAGCTCGGCCGCGTATTGAACTCCTCCTTCGAGAATATGGTCAAGATCCGTTACGTCCTGTTTTGGAACTAGGGCGCTAGCACTGAAGAGCGATACAAAATACTTGAGCCTCTGGTCCTTTTCGTCTGTAATGCCGTCAATATCGACTTCAAAATAGTTCGTACTTGCTGAAGATACCTTTGATGAGTAGAGCCTCCAGAGTCTCCCGTTGGTAAGGATCACCCATTGATATTTCGCCAGAGCTGATACTGCCTGAACACTTGGGACTGTTCTGTCGTCACTCTTCATTACATCAAGATTATCTGTGTTTGAAACAACAACGATTGCACCATGTATCACCTCTGAGCCGGATGAAAGCACATACTGCGTTGGAGATGGATTCCCTACTGCCTTGGCCTGGTATCCTAGTGCGTCCAATACCTTTGGAATGTGCTCAAAATCGGTGGGGATTCCACCTCCATCACTTGCAAATTTAGAAAAGAATGCGGAAGCTTCCTTCCAAACATCCCTTTTTCTCTCGGACAGTGCCTTTTCAAGACGTTCTTTGAGAAAATAGTTTGAAAACAATCCGCGATTGATGAATGGCCCTTCGCCGCTGCCAGACTTTAGCAGATCAATCGACTTGTTTATGGCATAATGCGCCGAAAGAACGTCGGAAGTAAAGTTCTGTCCTCTAAAAACTGTAATAACCGCATCATAGTCCTTATCTTGTCTTAGAGTCAGAACAAGCGGCTGCTCCCCTTTCTTGTGCCGGCTCATACACAAAACATCGAAACCATCAAGCTCTGCGATGACAACATAGTGCTCCGCTCGGATCCCGGTGATTAAATCCCTTATCTCGACTGTCTTTGCCCCTTTCGCTTCGATCTTGTAAAGTGGAAAATGCGCGTCATCAACAGTAAACGCCTTCCAAGACTTTGGGGCCGGCTTCAGGGAAAACGTAAATGATGTTGGATGAAAGGATGAGGGCTCGAATCCAAGCGATTGTATTATCCTGTCAGAATGTTTCAGGACCGATGCCAATAGCCTATAATGCTAGAAATCTCTTCTATTTGACTTTTCTGTGATTAATCAACACTTTTTTTGATGTGCATGTGTCAGCATTAAGGCGTCGAATACAGTTTCTTCCTTACTCCAAATCCCGTATGGCCAGCATAATCCTGTCTGTACAGACCTGATAATCTCACCAATAAACCGAATTCAAATAGATCGCCCATACCGCTTAAGACACGCGGCTTCAAAAATTCAGAGAAATAGTGACCGACTTCCCCCATCTGCATGCCAAAGTCCTAAAAGATTCGTGTACTCTTGTCATCTACTAGGAACTTGTTTCCGACAATCTCACCTGCTTCTCTATAGAAAGTAATTCTAGTCTTCTTGGACAAGCACCAATGGTTAAGGGTATTATTATCCTTGCAAACATATCTTTTCTAACTTAATTTGACTTTCTTGTCTTACCATATCGATAAGAAAAGCTATTTGCATTCATATGCATCACCCGTTATGTTTGACCCTAACAAGGAACGAACTGGTTGTTGGCCTGTACAAAAGAGAACCCAATTCCAAACTAAAGGAAAGGATGTTACTGGTTATTTGAGTAGAATATGATGGATTGATACCGGCTCATGCAGCAAAGGAGCTTCACAGAAGCAAACCATGGGCTTCATACTGGCTTGACAGGTACAAAAAGGAAGGCATAGGTGGTCTGAAAGACCGACCAAGGAGTGGCAGGCCCACAGAGGTACCGGAACAAGTCATGCTCAAGATAAGAAAGCAGCTGTCAGAGAACCCGTCTGGATGGCAGGCCAAGCAGGTCATGGACATAATCTACAAAAAGACAGGTGTCAGGTACCATGAGGTGCATGTCTACCGGTTACTGCACAAATGGGGCTTCTCTTCCAAGGTGCCGCAGAATAAGAGGTTTGTCAACACAGCATCAGAAGAAGAGAAAGAGGTTTTCAAAAAAAGGCGGAGGAAATCCTAGGTCACCTGCCAGAAGGGTTCATGGTAGTAGCGGTACAGGACGAGTCCATCTTTGTGTACATGACGCACTGGTCAGGAGAAAGGTGTGGGCTGTACATACATGGCGTGCGCCCTGTAGTTACCATAGCAGGCTCGCATCGCCAGAAGACATGTGCATGTTTGGCACACCCACTATCGACGGA
>DATLXY010000038.1:0-2657 GCA_035575335.1 Nitrososphaera sp.
TTTGACGACTATTGCCCGTGCAGAAAGAGGAATTGCAACAGGAAGCATGTGTGGAACTGGCTCAAACTGTTCTTGCTATATCTGGACATAGGAACAGACAGGATGCGGTTCACATTATTTCTGGTCAGGGATGGAGGCTAAGTTAACAGGGCCGAATGCCGCCATAGAAATTTTTCATACCATCAAGATCATACGAATAGACGCAGTTCAATGACCTTCTTTATATTCACGACCGTTACTCTTGTTGTTGCTGCTGCATCGATTCTGGCCGCTGAATAGGCTTGATATCATAGTCTCCATCAGGATACTTGGTCACGAAAAGCTGGCAGATCCTGCACTCGTATTCCTTTACAGGAGGGTCGTGTAAGACAGAGCCGTTCAGCCAGACCATGATTGCTCCGCACGATGGGCAGTTCATCATATACATCGGTACGTGGCCAAATACTGTTAATATGTCTTTTTAGAGGCTGACCTGCCTCGCTGCTTAGTCCTTGGCATATCTCTTGCATCATTTGTTTATCAGCATCACGTCAGCGGGGGCCCAAGACGTCACCATGAATGTAATAAACCGATTCAGCCGCAATGAGGGCATTGTGCCTAGCTTTTTGCGCTTCACCAACCTGACAAGTCATATTGCATCTGCCGCGGCCCTCTTGGCCTGGTCTATACCTCACCTTATTATCCTAAATACCTGTTGCGCCATGTCATTTGGGATGTTCTCGATTACGAGGTCGTTTCCACCCCTCTTTAGGTTGAGCACTATGGTCGAACGGAGAGGCCCCTTGTCCAAGATGATGTTTGTGATATCTGAGTAGCCGTAATCTACGTAGCTCTTTTTTATCCTCATCATCGACGGCCTTCGCAAGATTATCCTATTGCTGGTTATCGTAGCCGACTCGATATTTATTGCCGGCCTGTACTTTTTCTGCTTAATACTGAAGAGAACCTTTTCGTCTTCCTCCAGTAAAGGCAGGATATCATCTGGCATCTCCATAAGCAGATCTAGGATGTTGTTACGGATTAAAATTGGTAGCATTACCGTGTACCGGAAAAGGCTACCAGTAAGTATATGACTTTTTATTTCGTCAGTCACCTATTCTAATAGTATTGTCGATATCTGATATCGAAGGGTCGGAAATTGTCAGGCTTGCAAGAAGGGCCGTCGAAACCTATCTCCGAGATTCGACAATAATCAATCTTGACAAGGATGACGGTCCAAAAGTCGGAGTGTTTGTCACCCTCAACTATCTGACGAGAAACGGAGAGGAGCATTTGCGAGGTTGCATAGGTTTTCCACTTCCAGAAAAAATGCTCCGTCAATCAGTAGTTGAAGCCGCGATTGCAGCAGCAACAGAAGACCCTCGCTTTCCACCGGTTGACATACAAGAATTGGACAACATAATTTTTGAAGTAAGTGTGTTGACGCCTCCGCAAGAGATCAAGGTCGAACCTGACGAATATCGTAAAGTAATCAAAATAGGAAGGGATGGGCTGATTCTGAGATGGCGTTATGGCTCAGGACTGCTGCTTCCCCAAGTGCCTGTGGAAATGAAATGGAACATCGACCAGTATCTAGCGAACATTTGTTACAAGGCGGGAGCGCCAGTTGATGTCTTGAAGGATCATTCTTCAAGACTGTACAAATTTCAGGCAATTGTGTTCAAGGAAAAGGAGCCGAGGGGGCAGGTCGTTAGGCTGGAACTGTGACAATAATATATAATCAATCTGAATAATTCCCGGCGTGGGGGTTGTCTACTTTGCGCCGTACGGCGTAGGCCTTGGACATGCAAGCCGCCTTGTGATGGTCGCTGACCAATTGCGCGGAAATGGAACGAGCGTTAGCTTCTCGTCATATGGCGAAGCGGCAAGCTATGTCTCACTCAGGGGTTACAAGTGTTCCACCGTTGCCCCGGTAGAGTTCGCGTGGAACACTGAAGGGGGCTTTTCGATAAAGAATAGCATTGCCAATATACCCATTTGGTTTGCCAATCTGTCAAAGCAAGTAAACCAAGAAACACGCAACATGACGGCATGTAACCCGGACGTAATAGTTTCGGACTCTCGCCTATCCCCACTTGTCGCAGGCAGGTTGCTAAAGATACCCTCGATCGTGATCCTGAATCAAGTAAAGCTTCTGCTGTCACCGCGTCTTCGAGATTTTGCTATCTCGCGTATGTTCGAGGACATGGTCTCAGAATTGCTTGGAACGTTATGGAATATGGCCGATCGGATTCTGGTGCCTGACCTTCCACCGCCGTATACAATCTCGGCACACAATGTGTGGGATGTCGGCTCTACGTCCAGGAAGCTGGAGTATGTCGGCTTTGCTTCGCCAAAGCCGCGTGTGAGCAAAGAGTCCGTCGATAGAGTAGCACAGCAGCTCGGGTTTGACAGGTCCAAACCAATAGTGTTTGTCCATGTAAGCGGACCGGCACAGACCCGTCCTGCCCTTATAAAGGTCAGCCTGGATGTTGTCAAGAAGCTGGACTCGAAGATCCAGTTTGTAGTTTCTGAGGGCAATCCAAAGGGTGACCACCAGCCCCGTCGCATTGGAGCATCCAGTTGGTATTATGGCTGGTGTCCTGTACGTGACGAAGTATTTGCTATGAGTGACCTTTTAGTGTTGAGAGGTGGACATGTGGCGCTTTCTCAAGCAG
>DATLXY010000039.1:0-2905 GCA_035575335.1 Nitrososphaera sp.
GGAACCTACCCGCAAAAAATCCATCGCGGATATTCGACCTGTGTGCCACTTCATTGTTATAACGTCTGAAAGGAACTGCTTCCTTCCGCGCAACTACATTTTCTAGAAATTCCCGGGCCTTTTCGATAGACATGCCCTTAATTGCAACAGCAATCTCGCGTGAATGTTTGTGGGAAATGTCCTTTTCTCTTATTGCAGCCCGAACGTGCTTGGTTTTATCGTATTTTTGAAAAGCATAACCAAACTGTGGCATAACAATCACTTCAATGGTACATACAGACTTGACCTAGAGGCTCCGACACCAGGCGCACCGTGTTGCACACGCTTGTTGGTTATCGCATATTCGCCAAGGTAATGTCCAATCATTTCTGGCTTGATATTTACTTGGACAAATTCTTTTCCGTTGTGAACGTGTATATTGAGACCCACCATATCAGGGAGAATAATCATGTCACGAGCATGAGTTCTAATGTTGCCCTTCAACTTGCCCTCCCTGGCCAGCTTCACTTTCTCGCGCAGTTTCCTTTTATCATCATTCATGTAAGTGCTGACACGCTTGTCAAGAGACCTGCGCTGTCTTGCATTGAGGAGTGGCAGCAGGCTCTCTATTGACAGCAATTGCAGCTGTTCCTGAGTATAACCTTTGAATTTGAATTCACGTACCAACTAGATCATTTACTCCTTTTTCGGCAGACCACTTTTAAATCTAACGAGAAGAAAAACAAATTGTTATTACACCAGTCCCAATTTGGTCGCAAGTTCTCTGGCACCTTCCGGTTCCTTGAATTTTACAAAGGCCTTCTTTCCTGGAATCGTTCTTGCCGTGTTGACTTCCGTTGCCTCTGCTTCGTAGAGGATCTGGATCGCTTCGATGATCTTTTTCTTGCTAGCTTTCTCTGATACAATGAATGCTAGCTTGTTCTCTTTCTCTATTTGATTGAATGTCTTCTCAGTAACATAAGGCGCCACTATTATCGTCGATGCTTCTTCTGCTGACATCTCGATTCCGGATGTCTCTTCTGTCGTCGCATTTGCTTCAGTACTGGTTTTCCTAGTGACGGGTTTTTCCTTCTTTTCAGATTCCTTTTCGGTTGTTGTTTTCTCGCTCATTTGTTCATCAGCTCCATTATCTTGTGCACAGGTGCTTGCAGGTTCTTTAGGTGCTCTATGGCGTTCTGCGAAAATATTGTTAACCGTATGGGTTTTGAGCCAGGCACCAGATCCATTACGCTCAAATCTTTCGCGTACTTTATATCAACTCCCGCTATTGACTTCGAAAGATTTACAAGTTTAGAATCGTTCCCGACAACGATCAGAGCGCTTGTTCCAGATCTCCCCGGTCTACCCCTTCGCCTCGCAGTGCCAGATCTAGCTTTTCGAGTCTTAATTGCTCTTGCAATGTCATCTCCGATACCAAGATCGATCAGAACCTTCTTGAGGTCTTTGGTCCTAGTTATTGATTCAATGTCGTTTGAAACAACGAGTGGAAGTTTGACATTGTCACCCACTACATGGCCCCGTTTTTGTACTAGCTCCTTGTTTGCAGTTGCCGCTATTGCAGAGCAGAGACCTAATTGCTTTTCTTTGTAATTGATCTTCTTGTATATTACCTTCCACGATTCTGGAGGGTGTGCGACTCTTCCGTGCCTGACGCCGGCCACACCCGCTGCCTGGCCAGCCCGAGGAAACCCTTCCCCTCGTGCTCTTGCAATTCTGGCAATACCCAGACCGGTGTTGCGAGACTCTGCGCTTACCATCTCTCCCGCAGCAGGATAGCGACCTTGCCTCTGGTATGAATGAGACATCAAATTCACGTACACTTTATGGATAACCTCTGGACGGTAAGGAGTGTCAAAGACTGCAGGCAGGTCGATCTCACCTGCGTCCTTTCCTGTTATTGTAATTACTTTGGCTTTCATACTACTCAACAACAACCTCCAGAACTTTCGGCTCAATCACCTTCTTTTGCACGTTGCGTATAGGTTGCCTCATTTTGACCAGACGCTTCGGAACGCCTGGAACAGAACCTTTGACAACAATATAATCGCCCTTAACTAGTCCAAAGTGCTTAAAACCACCGGATGGGTTTATCGAGTTCTGTCCATCCTTTTCAGTGTTTGACATGATAAGGATGCGCTTGTTGTATTCAGACCTCTGGTGAAATCCTCTCTGACCCTGTCTTGCAACAGTATACATGACCACGGCAGGCGAAATTGGGCCTAGCGTTCCTACTGCGCGAACGCTTTTTCTTGACTTGTGCTGCTTTCTCTTTATACCGAACCTGGTCACTGGACCCTCAACGCCCTTGCCTCTCGTGATGCCTAGGACATCAATATTCTGTCCGACTTGGAAGATGTCATTTACTCTAACTTCCCTGCCCAGAATGCTCTTTACGTATTCGTACTGTGATTTTACGTCTTTGCCGGAAACTGCCACCTCAAAAACAAAAGGCTTCTTTTGTGAAAGCCCTATGGAATGTGGAGAAACAGAGACTATTGCCATAATAGCGCTCACATTGTCTAGCATGCCTTCAGCTTTCGCAAACGACTCGTCTGAAGATTTGGCGTCAAACTTGCGCGAGAGCTCCTTTGGAAGATCCTTTGCATAAACATCAAAAATCGGATGATGGCCGTAAAGATCGTTCTTGTAGCCGCGGATTCCTATCACTCTAATTGGCGGCGTCGCGATCACGGTCGCTGGGTTGAGCAGGTGCTTCCCGAAGTTGGGTGTCTTTTCCCTGTCATCAATAGTCAGGACGTGGATCCCGCCAGCTTTGAAACCTGCAAATCCTAAAAGAGCGCTTTTTTCTGCCGCCACTTGAGGCCAAGTTCTGATCCTTGCCTCAAGGCTCTTGGCCCTCGCTCTTGGTCTGAATGCAATGCTACCCCTCCTCGGGGCACTATAC
>DATLXY010000040.1:0-3460 GCA_035575335.1 Nitrososphaera sp.
TTATCATCACATCGAACATCAATTACTCTTCAGGTGTCAGCCGCTGACTCTAGTTAGTGTTGCTGCCTATCAAAGAGCAGCTGTCCCCGGTTCCAGATCAGGGAAAGGTTAGTGGACTGTCTGCCGCCATCGCGAGTAATAGTAGTTCTGCTGAGGCGAAGCGTGGTTGTGTCATCGGATGTCATCTGCAGTATATAACGATAGTTTTGAGTCCTACGACTGATCAGCAAGCGTGGCTAAAAGGTCTCAAGTTTACGAGCTGCCCTGCCGGCGCTTGCTTTTCCTCCTCTGATGCTTCTTGGGGATCCCCCGAGCAGCCTCAAAGAGTTGATAGAAATGGGGCCAAATTGGTGATAAATCGTAAGGTTTCAGAACTCTTTTGTGGTATTCCATGTGACGAAGGATCTCATTCAAGAAAGTAGTTTTCGGCCCTGATATCTGGCCTGAAATAATCTTTTGGGATCAGGTATTCGCTTATCACATTGGCGGATATATCCAACAAGAGTACAACCCGAGTCAATGGACATAAGGATATCTACGCCGCGCATACAGCGCTAGTTTGACGGGTGGTGTCTTTTAAGACCTTAGGTATTTGGTCTCTATGTAGGTTACAAAGTAATCTGGATCATATCCATCAACGTTTAGAGCGGTCTTAAGGAGCACTTTAGGTGCATAAACAGATCCGTGTCGATGTATTTTTAGTCTTAACCATTCCTTGATAGGCTCAAAGTTTCCTTTCCTGATCTCTTCGTACGTGTTCAGATCGTTGCGCATCCTGGAAGCAATGATCGCTGACACCAGGTTCCCCAAGGTGTAAGTGGGAAAATATCCAAACAGGCCGCTGCTCCAATGAGTATCCTGAAGTACTCCTTGCGAATCTTGAGCTGGCCTCACTCCAAGCAGCTGCTCCATTCTATCGTTCCAGAATTGAGGAATCTCACAGACGCTCAGCTCACCGCCGAAAATCTTCTTCTCTATCTCGTACCTTATTGCTATGTGCAGGTTGTAGGTAATCTCGTCTGCGTCAACCCGTATGTAATCAGGCTTGACACTGTTGAAATATAGATACAACTCTTCATCTGTAGATTGGCTAGCGAAACTTACTTGCTTTCTAATCAAGGGTGCGATCAACTGAATAAAGAGACGACTTCTGCCCACGATATTTTCCCAAAACCTTGATTGGGATTCGTGAAGTCCCAGAGAAGATCCGCCCTCCACGGGAGTGACGGATAACGACTGGTCGCACTGCAAGTGGTACAAGGCGTGACCTGCTTCGTGAATTGTACTGGATATAGATCTTTTGAAATCAGTCCCCTCATACCGGGTAGTTATCCTGACGTCGTTGAGACCTAGAGACTCTGTAAAAGGATGTGTAGACACATCCATTCTAAACCGTTCCATGTCATACTGCAGGAGCTTCAAAATTTCGCGATTGAGCTCGTCCACCTTTTGAACATCATACTTTGATTCCCGGAGATGAGTAACAGTGTTGCTCTCATGACAAAACGGACTGCCCGAATCTATGAGTTTTTTCAGTATCCTTTGGATATGCGGGGTCAGAACTCCAAATATCTTATCCAGATCGTCCACAGTAAGGTCTTCTTCAAATTGATCCAAGAGCGCGTCGTACGGGTGCTTTACGTAGCCTACCTTTTCGGCAATTTGCTTCTTTATTTCTATCATGTTCCTGAGGTGGGGTTCATACATCTTGAAATCAGACTTTTCTCTAGCCTCTCTCCATACCATGTTGCCCCTTATTCTTTCCAGAGACTCGGCTTCGGTCAGCTCGCTTGGTATCTTTAGCTGCCTACTTATCTCTCTGTCGAGCACCCGCACGATGCCCTTCTCTACATCATTGAGGGCATCCTTCTGCTTTTTCGCAGATTCGACAAGGTCCACAAAATTATTGCTGAGCAAGAGCTTCTTATACAGCAGATGAAGCTGAGAATCTGCAACTCCTCTTTCTTCAGTGCCTTTCTTGGGCATGTAAGTCTCAAAGTCCCAACCCATCAAAGAAGCCGCGTGACTTAAGGACCATATCGGTCTGTAAGCATCAAGAATCTGGTTTATGATGGGGTTCTCGGATTTCATGCTGTCGTCACCACTCGATTTTCAGAAAATCAAAAACATCATCAGTCTATTAATCATTATTGAAGGAAAGAAGAAAATGAGGAAGGGCTAAGAAGGATCCTACATCTATCCTAGTCTTCAACTTCTATTTCTCTTACAGAGAGGTTCTTGAACTCGAACTCCGAGTCATCGATCCTATAGCTGACCCTAGGCTGTGCTTCGTCAATTACGTAATCCCTTGGTCTGTCACAATCGCGCTCATTCACTTTAAGGTCGCCATCATCTATGTACTCTGTAAGCAATTTCCAATCATTGGTTTCATCTCCTTCATCGGCGTACAGCTCGAGCTTTACTTCATCGTGGCCGGTGTTGTAGACAACGAACTTGAGCCCTATCCATTCGTCCCCCAAGTCGTCAACGGCGTCCTCCACTTCAGCTACCTTATCAGAATAGCCACCATCCTCATGATGCAACTTTTTCTTAAAGTAAGCATTGCCGTCCATGTCAACCATCGCATAATATCCCATTGCCTCGCAGCCGCCGTTGTCGTGGTAACTCCTGCCGTGCCTTGCTATCATAGTTATCTGGTCATCACCCTTCAGCACTCGGAAGTAACCGGTCATCTCGACATTCTTCCAGTCTTCACCATCGGGCCTGTAAACATGCATCCTAGTTCCATGTTCGTGTGAGCCGGTTGTTACATCCATTCTCCAGCTTCCTTCGTCCTCATCGTAGTCAAGGTCCTCTATGTTCTTGTCCGTACCGAATCGGAATGGATGGTCATCATCGTTCCTGTCCATTGCTCTCTCCGGATCGTCATCTTCCATCACCCACACCTCATCGTCTGTAGGGTATAGTTTTTCTATTCCGAACTTGTCCTCGTCTGCATAGGCCGAAATCGTTAGAGTCGAAGGCGCAAGAGAGATGGTGGCCAAAATGACGAGTCCTATGGTAATTATTGGTCGCTGCATCGGCCAATAGTTTGGATAGAGGATTAATACTCTTCTGGAACGCTTTTCAGAATGCAAAAGCGAAAATATAGTGATGCAAGAGTGTTTCAGGAAATTTGCATACTGATATTTCACTGTTCCGTGCAAGAGAATATTTTGTACAGCCAGCAATCAATGTCCGAGACTCGCGCGATAGAGGAAGGACAGCCGGGCAGAACAGATCGGCCTGCTAGCGTACGATCAGTCGTTGATGACGGCGATGCAAAGTGCGATAAGGTATGAAAATGAGGTACAACTCTCAGTGTTAGATCTCGATGCTAGAATTTAACGGCACAATTCTTAACGGCATAGCAATCTAGAAATTGCGGGTTTCGTCCTGATGTATTTGTCTGCCAAGGTAAGCGAAGCGGACATAGAACGTCTTACAAAACATATAGACC
>DATLXY010000041.1:0-3558 GCA_035575335.1 Nitrososphaera sp.
GAATGCTGACAAGGTGAAAGCCAAGGTTGTTGCGGAAGCAGCCAACGGACCAACAACTCCCGAAGCGGACGAGATTCTGTACAAGAACGAGGTTCTCATCATCCCTGACATCCTCGCAAACGGTGGTGGCGTGACTGTCTCATATTTTGAGTGGCTCCAAAATCTGCGCAGGGAATACTGGACGGAGACCGAAGTCAACGAGAGGCTGGACAGGAACATAACCAAGTCTTTCCTTGATACTTACGAGACGTCGCAAAAGTACGGCGTCAACATGCGCAAGGCAAGCACCGTCCTTGCTGTGAATAGAGTTGTCGAGGCAATGCAAATTAGAGGGCTCTGGCCTTAAAAGTTCCCACTACTTTTTTCTCTTTTTTCGAATTTCAGAATCATCTAAACAGCAGAAATTCTATCCAATGTCTGTCTGACTTGAAAATTAAGAAGAGAAAAGAGAGGTGTTTCTGCTCACTCTGTGCTGAACGAGTGTCCGCAAGAGCAGCTCCTAGTTACGTTGGGGTTGTTTATCTTGAAACCTGATCCCATAAGGCTCTCGACGTAGTCGATGTTGGCACCTTTCAGGTATCTCTGGCTGTAGCTGTCTAGCAACAGCTTGATGCCATTCTGCTCTATTACCTGATCATCCTCGTCTGGCTTTTCCTCGAAACCCATGCCATAGGATAGCCCTGCGCATCCTCCGCCAGAAACGTATACTCTCAAGTAGAGGTTGGAGTTGCCCTCTTGCTTCATGAACTCGGCAACCTTCTCAGCTGCCTTGGGGGTTATTGTCACTGTTTGCTGCTGAACGCTTTCCATCACGCTACTCTTGGCCAATTTAATATAATAAACTTTTTCCCCTTACTTCTTGGCTTGGGGGGCGGCCGGTTCGATCTTTGGTTGTTCGCCCTGTTTCTTTTGCTCGGCAGGAGGTGGTGCAGGCGCAGAGTAGCTTTCAACGAATCTGATGTTCTTGACAGATGGGACGAACTTGAAAATATCATTTGCCACTGCGCGCTTGATTATCTGCAGGCCCTCTGCAAGGAACGCTTCTTCGGGGAGCTCGATCTCGAGGTTCGGGGCAGACAGGTTGATCTTGAGCTTGCTTTCTTCTAGTCCTGTTCTCCTTCTCACGAGTGCCACTATTTTTTCATTGTCTGTTTCCAGCTTTTTGGTGACGTTTACGTCGTACAAAAGTGTCTTGCCTGCTAATCTGTGGTTGAAATCGACCTGGATCCTGCCAGACCCCACATAGCGGACAATTCCGGTCCTGTCATCAACCTCGATAACATCTCCTACTCCGACTTCGTCTGCCTTGTCGCCCAGCTTGCGCTGGGGGATCATCCTCACCTTATTTGGGTCGCGTTCGCCAAAACCCTTGTCCGGTGTAATTTCAACGTTGAGCCTATCGCCTACGTTCGCCTTTGCGAGCGCTTCATCCAAGCCCTTGAGTACCCAGTTTTCGCCTACCGAAACAAGACGCGGCTCGTACTTGCGCGTTGGGTCATATAGATGGGCCGCCTTTTTGGCCTCTTCTTCAATAGTAGTCTCGAAAACTTCGTTAGTATCTTTAACTCTAGCAGTGTAATCCACCAATATGAGAGAACCCTTTTCAAAAGGCATAGAAATCGACTTCTGTTTTACCTTATATTAATCTTCAAAAAGTGAGAGGTGTGTGTGTGCGTCAGCGAAGCACCTTTAGCTTGTCCATGGCCACCGACGTCGCTTCTGGGTTTGTCTTTATTCCCAGCATATTCATTGCAGAAGCAATCGACGATATCGTCCTCATGACATGGTATCGGCCGACTTCACCCATGGATCCGACCCTGAATACCTTTCCCTTCAGGTTGCCGAATCCGCCGGCAACCAGGACCCTGAATTCGCTCGACAGAAGGCCGCGGAATTTCTTGTCGTCCATTCCGGGAAGGTAATTGACTGCAATGATCATATTACTCCTTGCATCCGGCTTTGCAAATGGCGTTAGGCCAAGCGCACTCAGACCAGCGTAGAATGCGTCTGCGCAAATCCTGTGGCGCCTTATTCTGTTTTCCATACCTTCTTCAAGCACAATGTCCAGTGCCTCTCTGAATGCATAGTAGAGCGGGAGGGCCGGTGTGAACGGGGTTTCGTAATGTTCTTCGTAATACTTGAAGTAGCGCTTCAGATTCAGATATTGTGTTGGGGGTGGGTTTTCCTGCATGTATTTTTTCGCGCGCTTGCTTACTGAGATGGGCGCGACACCCGGCGGAGCGGCAAGGGCCTTCTGCGAAGCAGTAACACAAATGTCGATCTTCCACTTGTCCACCGGAAGCTCATCGCCACCGAGGATCGAAACTGCGTCGGCAATGAAATACGCGCCCTTTCTTGAAGCAAGCTCACCAAGCTTGTCCATATATCTTAGCGTTGTTCCCGTCGAAGTCTCATTGTAAACAGCATAAATCGCCTTGATGTCCTTGTTGCTGTCAAATGCCTCCTCGAGTTTCTCGTAGGGTGGGTTCTCACCTGGTGGTGTGTTTATCCTTATAGCATGCCCGCCCCAGCTGTCGATCAGGTCGGCAAGTCTGGTGCTGAACTCGCCGTTGACAGGGATGACTGCCTTGTCACCCTTCTTTATCAGGTTGACGACTGACGCTTCGACTGCACCCGTACCAGAAGTCGTGAGGAGAACAATGTCGTTTTCAGTTTGAAAGACCTTCTGGGTCTTTTCCACTACTGACTTGTATAATTCGCGGAAATCATCGCTCCTGTGATTTATCACAGGGGCAAGCATTGCATTCATGACCCTGTTTGGCACGTTCGTCGGACCGGGGAGCATTACGAGATATTCCATCTTAGTGTCAAGACTGCGGACAACTCAGCCATATTTAAATTAACTTGGGATATTGGTGGATGCTAGCATTTTACCTCCTCCCGATCTTTTTCTCAACGCGAATTCGCGTATTGGCCAATGGTCTGCATGTGCCCTTCGGCTCTGCACGATTCTCTGGACTATTCTATGTCCGTGGCATGTTCTTTTTTTCCTGCTAGGGAACACAAGTACCGAAGACGCTGTTTGCCAGCCGAAAAACATCAAGACGAAGCCACCACTCTTACTTTAGCCTAATGAAGGGTATGGGAAACAAAGAAACCACACACTCTTTAGTGGTGGGATGAATTTGTTTCCCCGGTCCTGTTAACTTACCCCCATCCTTGGCCAGAAATGACATGAATCTTCTCCTGTCTGTTCCCATATGTGACTATAGCAAGAAGAGCTTCAGCCAGTTCCCCACATGCTGCCTGCTGCAATTCCTCTTTCTGCATGCAAAGTGGTCGTCGAAACATTCTGTCCTGTCCTTGACCTGCAGGATAAACCGCTACATCAGGTTCTTCTTCTTCAGTTCTGTACCATATACATAACGGCATAGGCGCAGCCACCCGCTGCAGGCCCCGTTGTACCATCGAGCGCCGTCTGTATGTGTGTACGTATGTATATGTATGTATGTGTATGTGTGAATATTGGCTTCCTTCCATACCTTCTCCTCTACAACTGCTTGATGAAGTGGTAACAGAGTAAAACTGTTCTATCAC
>DATLXY010000042.1:0-5975 GCA_035575335.1 Nitrososphaera sp.
TTGCTCACTTTACAAAGGTGGATCAAGGCGAGTAAAGTGCGGTCGCCGGTGCTGTATGGCAACATGGTGAGTGACATGATGGCTACAAGTGACCCAATCGGGTCTAAGGCTATGTGTATGTATCTAAGATTGGGGTCAAACGCCATCTGTAATTCCTAGATGGAATAGGCAGGGAAATCGGCGAACCGTCTCGCAGATATATGCTGCCAGGGTAATAAGCAGGAACCTGCTTAAGATAGCAGAAGCTACCGATTTGTTCGGTAATAGTTCACATCCCAAATGGTTATGCTGTTTAAATTCACCTGGAGTACATGCTGCGTGCTAGGCGCCAACTTTATTAATGTCGGGGCGAACCGGTTTCTGGGTAGCTTAAGATGACCAAAATGTTAACCGTCAACATAGACACGTCAGGTATAGATGCCAACGAAGCGAAGGAATGGGTCAACGAGCTTTCAAACGTCTACGCAGACATGGAGATCTCTGACGTGAACATTTCAGGCAACAAGATCTCTTTCAAGGCCGGTTTTTCGGGAATGGATGATACCGAGCCGGACGACATCAAGATGAAGATCGAAGAATACTTGATGATGAACGAGACGTTCCATGCCAAGAGCATCAACGTCCGCTAAAAACGGCGGAGGCCCAATTTCCTATCTTTTCCACAATTAAAGCTTATCAATCATGATCAATTGTTACTAAGTATTAAATAGAAAATTCGTGCTGAATAGTGGGAATGACTTGTAAAGGCATATGCATTCGTCACAAGGCTCAAAAGCCAGTTGGCTCCGGCAGGTACGCCAGTGGTCAGAAGAGGTGCCAGATATGCGAGATATTCATCAAGTGGGATGGTCTCTGGTGCCCATGCTGCGGCTACAGGCTCAGAACAAAGCCTCGGAACTTGAAGTACAAGGCAAAGCTGAGGGCTCGAACCATTGGTAGTGTAGAAGCACCAGCGCCTGTACTGACGGTAAGACGAAAGTAAGATAAAATCACGCTCTCAGGGCCACTCGGGCGGCCCTAAAGAGCTTTTTCTGCATCTTTTCAAGAAATTGTCTGTCGCTTGGCAGATCAAGCGCCAATTGTAGGAGCTTTTCATATCTGCTATGGAACTGATCAGTTCTCTTGACAAGGTCATTTGCCGCAACCCTTCCAACATAGTAGTAGCAATCAGTCAGCATGCTTTTTTGACGCAGATGTTCCACCTTTGCTGCAAAAAGTTTCTTGTCATGATCTTTGGACTTTAGCTCCAAGATGGCCTCCAATGACCGGGATATGGCTGGACGCGTTGCCCTCTCCGTTCCAATGCACTCTAGTGCGACTTCAACCCCTTCTGTCATCTTGCTGGTCTGTCTTATCTGTTCAAGCTCGTGCAGAGGCATCGGTCGGATGCCCGACAAGGCAAGCATTCCTTCCACAAATTCATATGCAGAAATTTTGAGCCACATCGCAGCAACTACCGGATTCTTTGATTGAACCATCTTCTGTTGACAAAAGAGCGAGCTTACGATTGATTTCTTGCCTGCCGCGGCTAACCCCTTCTTGTACTTCTTGGAAACATCTGCCGCAGCAGACGACAGAGTAAACCTGTTGCTGTCCTTAATTATTGACATACTGCCCAGTTCTACTACATAATTTCTTACGGGTTCTGAAAAATGCACAATCTCTATAGCATGTTTGTCAATGCATGTTACTTGGTCTTCTCCGGGGGCGAATACTACAAGGTCATACTCGCAGCAATCCAAAGACGCATCAGTCGTCCGACATCCTATCAGTGCTACCGGATGGGGGATCCTGTCTGCGAATTCCTGTACAGCTGCTGGAACAGCAGGCACATGGTCGATTGACAAGGCCGGAATTTAACCTGTTATCTAAGGTGGTAGAATCAACTCTAATATACGAACATAAACCATATCATAGCGCAATGAAGAGTAAAGCCAAGGCAGTTTCAGCTAGCAGGTATAACAGAAACAGCAGCGCCAGCAGCGATCTCCTAAAAAAACTCAAGACCGGTGAGTTCAAGGTCGCAGTTTACGGTCTTGGTCATGTCGGATCACCGCTCGCTTCGGCTTGGCTCCGGATAGGCGCTCACGTGGTAGGCGTCGATAAGTCACACAAAGTGCTTGAAGACGCAAGGCATGGAAGAACACACATACCTGAGCCAGGGGTAAATGAGGCTTTTTCAAAAGGTCTGAAGGAAAAGAGGTTTTACGTTTATGATGATCCCGTCAAGGCGTCACAGGTCGCTCATTTGAAGATGATATGCGTGCCGGTGCTACTCACCGATTCTTTTTCTGCCGATCTGGCAGCTGTAAAGCAGGTGGCTTCTGCGATCGGCCGGGGTCTGAAAAGGGGCGATATCGTTTCGCTCAATCCTAGTGTGCCCCCTGGTACGTCAGAAGACGTCGTGTTACCGATTCTGGAAATGGAGAGCAGAATGAAGGTCGAACAGGACTTTTACATGGTATACAACCCCGAAAGGATCTACGAGGGAAGGGCAATCGAGGATATTGAAGAACGCTATCCTGCTGTGGTGGCCGGTGCAGGCCCAAAGAGCCTTGAGCTGGGAAGCAGGCTATACTCCATCATTGCAAAGAAGGGCGTCATCAAGATGAGCAGCATGAGGGCTGCTGAAACTGAAAAACTTCTGGAAGGTGTCTACCGCGATGTCAACATCGCCCTCGCAAACGAGATGGCAAAATTCTGCGAAAAGATTGGTGTGAACTTTTGGGAAGCGAGAGAAGCGGCTAACTCACAGCCGTTCTGCCATATACACAAGGCAGGCGCAGGCGTGGGTGGTGCATGCATTCCTGTGTACCCCCAGTTTGTCTTGCACGCCGCTGACGCCCACAACGTTGAATGCAATATTACTCGACTTGGTAGGAGCGTCAACAACTCGATGCCTGCATATTGTGTGGAGCAGGCAGTAAGACTGCTTGGGCAAGAGGATGTTTCTCAAGCAGCAGTTGCGCTGCTCGGGCTTGCGTTCAGGGGAGGTGTCTCGGACACCCGTCTTTCTCCAACATACGACGTAATTGATGAATTAAGGAAACGAAAAGTGAAGGAAATCCGTGTACACGATCCGCTAGTAGAGAGTGACCCGAAGCTTCCCCGGGACGTGACATTGACGTCTAGCCTTCAAGCAGCGACGCAGGGTGCTGACCTTGTGATCTTGGTTTCAGATCATCCTGAATACAGAGATCTTAGTCAGCGAGACTTGAATGGCGCATCCGTGTATGACGGTCGCGGCATACTTGACGGATCGCGTTTTCCGGCAGGCAGGTTCGCATCTATCGGGAGACCTAGTTAGGTTTAATACTGCCTGAAAAAGGATTTCAGATGCTTGGCTCGTAACTTGGATCTCTTGCTCACCGTGGCTTGGGAAAATGATTCAGTTGTGCTCATCGACCAAACAAAGCTTCCAAATAAGCTAGTCTATGTAAAATGCAAAACCTACCTAGAATTGGCCGATGCCATCAAGAAACTTGTAGTTCGCGGCGCTCCTGCCATCGGCGTAACTGCAGCCTTTGGGCTTGCGCTTGCCGCACAGCATAGCAAGGCAAAGACGTTGCCGGAATTGATGACTGATCTCGACACGGCTCTCAAAGTTCTCAGGGCGACGAGGCCCACCGCTGTCAATCTGTTCTGGGCGCTCGAGCGCGTGATGAGCAGGGCAAAGCGTGGCAAGTCAGTGGAAGAAGTTAAGAAGCTTGTTCTTGACGAAGCGCAAAAAATGGTCGAGGAGGACATTAACATCAATCGGCAGATGGGTGCAAACGGGGCCAAGCTGTTTGAGGACGGCGACATTGTCCTTACCCACTGCAACGCCGGCTCACTTGCAACTGTAGCATATGGCACAGCCCTCGGCGTCATTAGAACCGCAAGAGAGTTGGGTAAGCGCCTGAGCGTCATCGCGACTGAAACAAGGCCTGTGATGCAGGGGGCAAGACTAACTGCTTTTGAGCTCCAGCATGACGGAATCGATGTTAGTCTGATACCGGACACAGCTGTTGGTCACATGATGGCGAAAGGCGTGATCAAGCGCGTCATTGTCGGTGCTGACAGGGTGCTACGTACTGGCCATGTTTTCAACAAGATTGGTACATACCAGGTGGCGGTTCTTGCAAACAAGCACAAGATTCCTTTCTATGTGGCGGCCCCTCTTTCCACTTTTGATTTCGAGAGCAATCCTGAAGATGTAGTTATTGAGGAAAGGTCTGTTGACGAGGTAGTCAAGGTGGGCAAGAAGAGGATCGCACCAAAGAAGGTGAGAATTTTTAACCCCGCATTTGACATGACACCGCCAGAACTGATTACAGGCATTATCACTGAGCGGGGTGTTCTGAATCCTCCATTTGAGATAAATCTGAAGGCGCTGCTTGGATAGAACTGGCGGATAAAGTATTTATCGTGTTTTTACCCAAATACCGTCAATTACATGTCGCAAGGGATGGTGACAGAAGCGCAGGTTTACGATGCCCTGAGGAAATGCATGGATCCCGAAATACCTGTCAACGTGGTTGACCTAGGGCTCATTTACGGAGTCAAGGTCGCAAGCGGCAATAACGACGTGGATATAAAGATGACGATGACCACAAGGGGATGCCCACTTCACAATACTCTTGTTAATGATGTAAAGCGTCATGTTGGTAAGATAAACGGCGTTGGCAACGTCAATGTAGAGGTTGTTTGGGATCCGCCATGGTCGATTGAAAAGATGAACCCTGCGGTCCGCGAAAAGCTTGGGTTTGGCAAACCAAAGCTTCGCTTCCAGATCGACTATGAAAAGAGCAAGCCGACCAAGCTCGGCAAGTTTGCAAAACAAGAAGACGGCTCCCTGGTTCTCTCAAATGAAAAAGATATGAGCTACATGGTCAATGAAGCGATAATCGAGTTCTGGGACACCTGCGACGGTACCAAGACGATAAACCAGCTCACGGATCAGTTCTCGGCAAAGCTGGGATTGCCTAGACAGCAGGTGGAACAGGAAGTGGTCCAGCTTGTCCAACAGCTCCTCGAAGCTGAGCTGCTCAAAGCCTGATGCTCGACTTTTCACGCTGGCCAAGGATAGTTGTAGAGCTTGGCATGGGGGATGGCAGGCTACTAGAAAGCCTTGCGAAAAGTGATACCGCTTCCCTTTATGTCGGCATCGAGCTTGACCGTGAACAGTGCCGGCAAGCTCAGTCTAGGATGACCGCACTTGACAATGTAAAGATACTGAACGGCTCTTTTGAAGAGATTCTCACTACATTTCCTGACGGATCAGTCGACCGCTTTATTGCAGTACTACCTGACCCTGCATACATCGACACGAACAAGCAGGAATTATGGAGCCCCCTTTACGAGGTCGTTTTAAGGAAGTTGAAGGAGACAGGTACGTTTGAGCTTGTCACCGAAATAACCGACGAATTGTTGCAGCCTGTGAGTAATGAAGCATATGAAGAGTGGGCTAGCTGGCTGAAGTCTACTTTTCTCTCGATAGGGTTTTCGCTGAATAGTCAGAAGGAGGGAGCGCCGGAGCGATACCACTCACGGTGCCTCGACCAGTTTCGAAGTGATCCCGAGCGGATCAGGATGATAACACTCGAGTTTGCAAAACGGTGATTTAAGAAAATTCCGGTCTTTCCCTTAGTGTCACTCTTCGCTAGTCGGACTAAAAACTGGCTTTATAGTTAGAGCGCGGTAAAGTCGCCGATGCGAATTCTTCGTGCTTTTGCAATAATAATTGTCGTCGGCGCAGCCCTGAGCGTACTCAGCTCTACTTTTTTGCCTGCCGTGGCTCAGGTGGCTGCTGACCGCCCCGGAGTGAGACCCGAGGTTGTGTACGGTGAAGACAAGCACCGTGTTACTCTGACATTCTACATAGGCCCAAACGACAATGAACGTCTGCTCGAAATCTTGGACGTATTGCAGGAAGGTAATGTCAGCAGTGCAATATTTTTCCTACATCCCAGTCTTGTAATGAGCGATGACGACCT
>DATLXY010000043.1:0-2517 GCA_035575335.1 Nitrososphaera sp.
TGCGCCAGATGATGGTAGTACGGCCAGTATCCGCCCTTCCTCTTGTGCTTGCACGCCATGAGGGGTGCATATACCTCCAAAGCTAAAGCTGATTCTATGAAACGCCGTTTACTGGTTGTTAAAATGAATTAAACAATAACCCCCGCCAACATGACAAAGAATATCTTTTTTGTTAGAAAGAAGTGCTGCTCTTCTTATCCAATACGTGAAGCAGAAAGGTTTGGAGCACATGGTAGCCAGATGCTACTAGTAAGTTCACTATGGGCATGGCCAATGCGTAAAAAGACTACATTTCCCATAATTTCACTTACACTTAGGTGTTTCAGATATAATATAGCTTTGGATAAACTACAGATCGGATCACCACCTCATCACAGTAATCTGAAATAAGCGAATGATGTCCGAAACGTGCAGTGACAGAAATATAATTAGTAGGTCGGGGCACCATGTTAGTAATGGAAAAGCATTCCGAAATTCCGATCTTGCTCTGTCATGGAGCAAGAGCAGGTATATAAGTAGTAACGGAACTCCAGTCTGTTCGGGCTCCCAATTCCTATCAGTAAAGCTCAGGACACTCACGTCTTACGAAAGGGCGATAATTATACTGGCGTGCCAACAAATGCCTTGTCAAGAAAGCAGGTTGGAAGGCAAGTCTCTTACGTATGTTATACTCATCCTCGACTTCTCCAGGCTTATTTCGCTATTTTGGAGCGGGTGTGGATAGGCATTGCAAAGTCTAAAAAGAATCGCCAGCTATCACTAGGAAATCTTGGGTGTACTATCTGGGAGCGTGGGGTTCGCTTATTATCCAGATCGTGTAAGACTCTGCATGCAACCACCATCAGATGACAGCAGGGACGATTTCCTACCGCCCGAAAAAATTGCGTTCATCGCCTACAACGTTGGTGTGTTCGAGTCTGTGCAAAAGTTTGGCAGCCTCATAACCTCCGGGAAGATTTCAGGATGGATGGATCCTACTAATGTTGCGGAACTCCTTGAGAATACACATGCTTTTTACGACTCGGAAATGATCGCGCAGCTCATAAACGGCATGCTGGCGCAGAGCCGAAACATGACCATTGGCCGGGTGACAGCCGGCCAAGTAGAAAATGTCATCAGGCAACTGAAGGCTGCCGGCGTGCGGCTCGGTTAGGGCGAATACTGGTCTTCGCCGCCGAGCGATTCAAGATAAGCTGGCTGACAGGCCTTGCACTGGTTGCCGACAAACTCCTTTTCGTCAAGTTCCTGCTTACACGTGTTGCACTTTTTCAATTCCTGAAAAAAATGAGCGGCCTTTGATAACTGTTTGCAGGATAACAATACACTGGTGCTGATCGAACGAAAGTCAGGGTTGTTAATGCCCATGCCTGAAAGCAACTGCACAACTAAACGCAAAAGCTGTTCTGCACCTCGTTGTATATCTCATAAATAATTTCATGGCTCATTGTAATCATGGCATCAAAAAGTGCCACTGAATCGACTGCAATAATGGACAAGGATGTCAAAGTCAACATCGGAGTCAAAGATGATGCGCGGAAAAAGATTGCTGAAATCCTGAACATGAGGCTGTGCGATGAATACGTGCTTTACACGAAAACAAGAAAGTATCACTGGAACGTCGTTGGATCCCGGTTCCATCAGCTCCACGAATTCTTTGAAGAGCAGTACGAAGCGCTCGATGAGATGGTTGACGAGATTGCGGAGAGGGTCAGGCAGCTTGGCGCCAAGTCCCTCGGCACTCTGGACGAGTTTGTCAGGCATTCAAGCATAAACGAGGAACCTGGTCAGAACCCAGACGCCCAGGCGATGATATCAAACCTGCTAGCAGATCATGAGACTATCGTACAGACACTCAGGAATAACATAGATGATTGCGAAGAGAAATATCATGATACGGTAACAAGTAACCTCTTGCAAGATGCGGTCCAAAAGCACGAAAAGATGGCGTGGATGCTGAGAGCGCATCTGGAAGGCAAGAACACCGTCTGATTTTCTTCCCGCCCTCTTCTTTTTCTTCTTATACTGCTTCTCCTGTAGTAGAACTGTCAGCTGAAGAGGCTCTGCGCAGCTCGCTGGTGTAGCCTTCAAGTTCCTTTCTGTATTCCTGCCTTTCGCTAGCCACGCTCAGGATGTCAGTCTTGCTTACAAGTCCCAGGAGCCTTCTGTGCGGGTCACATACAAACACTTTGCCAAAGCGCGTCCGGGTCATCTGCGCCAATGCTTCATCCGCCTTCCTGTCAGGTGACATAATTGCAAGTTCGCTGGCAGGAACCATTATGTCAATGGCTCTTATCATCGGTCTCTTTTCAACCGGTATCTGCGCTGCGCTCTTGAGCATAACCATCCCCAAAAGCCTGCCGTCAGCATCCATTACCGGGAACGAGCTCTTCATGTAATAGCCAAAATAGTCTTTCAGCATCACATCTACTGTAAAATCCTCTCTTACTGTAATAACGTTAGTATTCATGAGATCCCTCAACCTCACCCCTGCCAAGATTGAGGAAAGCTCGTGCTGCT
>DATLXY010000044.1:0-3474 GCA_035575335.1 Nitrososphaera sp.
CAAAGGCCGCTGCAGGCAAGTGCGAGCACTGCAAGTCACCGCACAGGCTACCGGTGTATTCGTAATTATATAATTATGGCAGCAGCTCTGGCTGCTGCCGCGCCGCATTATCATTCTTTTTCAGGACCGTGATGATAGCCTAAGCGAACTACCGACGTTTGCAGATTTTGTAATTGCAGAACCTTCTTTTCATTTGTTGAAAATATTATACTGCTGTGTTCAGATTTCAGCTTGGTTTTACTTTAATATTGAAAAGGTACATTTCTGCTGATTAAGGAGTACACTTCTTTATCTAAAAGATATAAGTACTAGTGGTTTATGGTATAGTGCGGGATGGCGGGAGTTACTGAATTTAATAATAATTCAAAAGAACTCATCAGTCAGATACGCAAGCGCAATGGACGTGTCGTAAACTTTGAACAGTCAAAAATTTCTAATGCCATTTACAAGGCACTGGTTGCAACTGGCAAGCCGGATTACCCGCTAGCAGAAAGGTTAGCTTCCAGAGTAGTCCAGCGAATGGTTCAAGGCGAAAAGACAGTTATTCCAAGCGTGGAAGATGTCCAGGACATGGTCGAGTCGATCCTGATAGAGGAAGGGCTGTCGGAGACGGCAAAGGCCTACATACTGTACAGGCACGAGCGGCGCAAGCTCAGAGACGAAAAGATGAAGGTCCTCAACAAGCGGGATCTCGACGAGGTTGACAAGGCGTTCGACCTCAACTCGCTGAGGGTACTCGCAGCCCGCTACCTGCTGAGAGACAACAACAACGAGATAATCGAGGGCCCGAAACAGATGTTCGAGCGCGTCGCCACCCTAGTAGCAATAGCTGATATCATGCACGACCCGGCGGTGTTCAACCTTGCTGGTGGCTACACACAAAGCATCGAAGAAGCGGAGCGCTACTATTCAAAACTTGACGACTTTGACAACAAGTTGCATATCGGCGCCTACTACCTTAACAAGTACCACTTTGAAGCCCTTATACGCCATTACGTCGACTGCGCCCAACAGGGCCAGATGAAGGTTAGCTTCAAGGATCTGCTCAGGCTCATCGCAGAGGGTAAGATGGCACAATATGAAGAGCAGATCAAGGCGTACTACAACCTTATGGTGTCACGCGACTTTTTGCCAAACACGCCCACACTAATGAACGCGGGCGCAAGGCTGGGACAACTATCGGCGTGTTTTGTGCTCAGCATGCCAGACGACATGGCAGGCATCATGAAGGCGTCAACAGACGCAGCGATGATCTTCAAGTCGGGCGGCGGAGTTGGCATCAACTACTCTGACCTGCGTCCGGAAGGCGACATTGTCGCATCGACGTCCGGAGTCGCGTCAGGCCCTGTCTCCTTCATGAATATCATCGACACCATCACCAATGTGGTCAAGCAGGGCGGCAAGCGCAGGGGAGCCAACATGGGCATACTCGAAGCGTGGCACCCGGACATCGAAAAATTTGTGACTGCAAAGACAAAGCCCGGAGTCTTTGAGAACTTTAACATTTCTGTAGGCATCTGGGAAGATTTCTGGCAGGCGCTTGTTAACAAGGAAGGCAATCACAAGTATACGCTGCGCAGCCCAAGAACCAAGGCACCGATTAGGCAGATAGACGCGCAGCAGCTCATCGACCTGATCGCGCTCAGTGCATGGAAGAGTGCAGAGCCGGGAGTGATATTCTTTGACAACATCAACAAGTACAACCCTATGATCAACGCAAGGAAGGGTCCTCTGCGCGCGACGAACCCTTGCGGCGAGCAGTCGCTCTACCCGTACGAGTCATGCAATCTGGGATCTATTAACCTGGCCAACTTTGTCAAGCGTAAGGCAGATGGTGCATACGAGTTTGACTGGCAGCGCTACGAGCAAGCGATCAGGCTAGCTACAAGGTTCCTCGATAACATCATCGATGTGAACAAGTATCCGGTAGACGAGATCAAGGTCGCGACGAGGGAAACAAGGAGGATCGGCCTTGGCATCATGGGCATCGCCGACCTGCTGTTCCTGCTCAAGATTCCATACAACTCTAAAGACGGCTATGAATTCATGAACAAACTCGCCGAGGCGGTATCATACATCAGCATGGAAGAAAGCGTCGCAATTGCAAGGACACGCGGTCCGTTTCCGATGTTCAAGGATAGCGACTATGTCAAAGGTCGCATCCCGGTGGCAGGCTATTACGAGCTGCCAAAGGAAACCCACACTTACGACTGGGACACGCTGATTGAAAAGATAAAGCAGCACGGCATCCGCAATTCGTGGACCTCGACAATCGCACCGACAGGCACGCTGTCAATGATTGCCGACACCGCGAACGGGGTCGAGCCAGTGTTTGCGCTTGTTTATGAAAAGCGTGTGACCGTGGGCAGGTTCTTCTACACCGATAAGGTATTCGAGAATGCTCTCAAGGAGAACGGCCTCTACAACGACGAGATACTGACCAAGGTTGCAAACAACTATGGCTCTGTCCGCGGCATACCCGAAATCCCCGAGTGGATGCAGCGCATATTCGTAACCGCCATCGACATCCACTGGACAGACCACATAATGGCCCAGGCTGTATGGCAGAAATGGATAAGCAATGCCATCGCAAAGACGATCAATATGCCCGGCGACGTGACTGCCGAGGACGTAAAGTGCGCCTACCTGCTCGCCCACGAGATCGGACTGAAAGGCGTGACCGTGTTCAGGGATGGCTCTCGGCACGAGCAAGTGCTGCACATCACAGGCAAGAACACGGGCGAGAAAGCATTCACAGTAAAGCCGAGCAGGTACGTGGTCGACTATGTCAACACAAACATCAAAGAACCATACGTGTTGGAGCAGATGCAAAAGATATTCAGGGAATCTGGCGTGGAAGAGGAAGAAAATCCAGTTATCCAGACTCCACCAGCTACGCCCCAGCCGGCTCGAGCAGCAGAAATAAGAAAGCCTGCAACAGCAGGAGGGGCTCACCAGCAGATGGCAGCAGCCATGGTGGACACGAACGAGAACCTCTGCCCAACCTGCAACGCCAAGCTCATAATTACCGAAGGATGCAACATGTGCATCGAGTGCGGCTTTAGCGGCTGCGGCTCAGGCTGACCTGACGCTACCGCCTTCTTTCTTCCTTTTTGTTACTCGGCTCCTGATGATATAACTTGTGTTTTAACGTCAACGCAGTTTTTGCTTCTGATTAGGGTCAACGTCTTTTCGACGTCATCTCAAAGATGACCGCGCCCTTCGCACCTCCCAGTCGTGCATGATCTTTTTTGGGGAGAAAGTACGAGACGATCGGCCTTATTCGGGTGAAATACTATAGTTAAAATACTTCTTTGCATATAGTACGGTTACAATGTCAAGCATACGGGTCAACGAAAGTCCGAACCACTTTATGGTTCTGGACGCGATAGCGAGAGGCATGAAGACCGTTGACAAGATTGCCAAAGTAACTAAGCTGAGCAAGCCAAAAATAAAGCTAATAATTAATAATTT
>DATLXY010000045.1:0-4082 GCA_035575335.1 Nitrososphaera sp.
GCGTCGAGACGTTCTTTAGCTGGCTGAAGAGCTTCAGAAGGGTTCAGACAAGCTACGACAGGCTGGCTGGCTGGCATCAACGTACTGTGGTTTCCTGCAGCTTGGATGCATATAATATTGATGAGGAGAAGTTCTGGATGACTTGAAATGTCGGAGATTTCAAGTGTGACGAAGCATTTTGAAAAACTGCTTATATTAATCAGCGGCAGTTCTGAACAATCAAAACCCGAGTTGAAGAAGATTATTTTGCTTTTACTTTATTTACTACACCGAGTCTGGCGAGAGGTAGCTCCTCCGATATATCAAAAGCGATATGGGGTGGGCTGGCTCGGAAAGCATAGGCGAGAGTACTTCAGGGATCGGCATTTCCAGGGAGCTACCTTCTCAAGCCCCCATATCGCAATTTTAGTTTTGTAAAGAGGTGGGGAAAAGCCCAGACGCCTCTTGTAGCACCGTCTGTCATTGCTGCTCCCAATGAAAGGCGTCGGTCGAATGGAGCTCCACCGTATATCCCATGCTTTCTTCGTATATATCGTTGTTATTTGATAATAACACCCAGCTTATGGTCATTGTGAATAAATTATCATCGTAGTAGGGACTGAAAGAGCCTGTTCTTTCATAGGTCTTGCTGCCGCCTTCAAACCAATTGCAGGGAATCACAATTTCGCCATACCATGTGTCCGGTTCCTTTTGCGCAAGTTCTGCTGCAGAATAAGGCGAGTAGTATGTAATGAGGCCTTCTTCAAAATTGTCAGGGATATCCATGCTCCAATCATGGGATGTTGTCATCATCGGTAGCGAAATTGCGGAGGATCTTGCCCTTGTATTATTCGTGATTTTTGCGTTCACACGGTCAACAACTAGCATTCCATCTTTCTTCTCATTTTGCTTCTGATAATGTTGCGCAAAATGCAGCGTGAGCCGGACTCGGCCAGCCTCTTCCAGGTTGTTCAAAGTCCTAGGCGGGGAGGGTTTTGCGGTTAAGGATACGGCAACAGGTAGAGGGTTGGGTTTGTTATTGCTGATAGTACCCTCTATAGGCTTGTCATCGCCGTCCTCGTTCACGTCTTGCTGTCCGGTTCTGTTTTTCATTCCACCCTAGCACGATGTACAATAGATCGAAATTACTTATACGAGATACTTTTTTCCATTCGGTGCAGAGTTTGCAATAAAATAATACAATAGCACAGCATTATCATAATATTGTGTTAACTTACGACAACTCTTGCAATTATTTTGTTTATAGAATATGGCGGCATAAAACTGCCGTCACCAGCCTGTAATGAAAAGAACTACCTTGCGCCTAAATAGTGCGTGGCTTATACGTCTTCCAATATACTTCATTACGCGGATCTGGCAGGTTCTAATTGAATGGGAGAGGAGATCTGGTTGATAATAGGATAAAATCGCTCTTGATTCTTCAAAGATGCCTATTATTAGACGTAATCGTAGCTGAGTGCTTTTGCATCGAACGAAAACATCAAAATGAATCCTTAGTACGGTTAATCTTCTATTTCGTCTAACTGAAGAGTGGTGATAAGATACAACAATGGTAGAATTAACTAATGCATTATATTCAGCCGGACTAATTGCTCTTGGCTTTGTACCAACGCTATTGGCACTGGAGCTGTCATGGAGGATGGCGTACAGGCTTGGCAAAAGGGACAGTCCCCGGACAGCATCAGCCCCCGGCAAAGCGTCGCCTAATACAGCATAGCGCGAAAATGAATGTGTATGATGATGTTGGTGGTGAGTAGAAAAATATGGTGAATTCGATAGAACTGGTCTCAATAACTGCTGGAAGCGCAATACTTCTGGGTCTGATCGCTTCTATAGCGGTTGACAGCATAAGGGAGAAGATGGGTGGACGCGGAGAAAGAGCAATAACAGCAATGGATTCAAAATGGAATAAGGTGAGGGTACCAGTAAAGTCCAGCTGACGTGGCATAGTTTCCGGAATTTTTCCAATCATTTTTCGTCAATTACTCGTGCCTTAAGGTTAAGATTTCGTTTTCCCCATTCCCGAATGAAATAGCCTTATCTTTTTCCGTCCCTTGATTGATATACTTGTTTTAAAGTAACTAGTTGTTGCCTGCCGCATAAAGTCACTATCAGCATTTACAAGATCGTGGTATACATGATGATTGGGTGGTAGAAACAAACTGCCCCCTTCTCTATGCAGTTTCTTTTCCTTTTTCCCTTCGTTTTTTCTTCCCATCTTTTCACCAGGCTAACTGAAAAGAGTCGGATCACCACCATGCCCATGTCGAAGGTGTGTCAGCAACGATCAACCGAAGGTCTTCCAAGACATGGTGATGATCCTGTGATATGAACTAGGTCAATCGTGGCCTCGCTAGACGTGGTTCTGACGGCTGTTCGATCATAAAATACAGTGGCAAGTGTTAAAGATGTTATCAACGATGTTTTTTGAGCAATCAACAAGCTTCTTGAAAGTTAAATCTCTTTCGTGAATTTGCATTATTATCCGCTACCACTTCACAAATCACCTTCTCCGTCAAAATCTTTAACCAGTTATGAACAAATGGGGTCTGATTAGCAGGCAGCACCGCATTCCCACTATTATTGCTATCTGTGGCCACATGGGCCAGAGGCGGATTCTCCTGAAGTCCTTTGGCTGGCCGCCAAACAAGAGATTCTCTCATTTCTTTCTCCAGGGTGTCACTTTATCCTTAGCGGTCCACTCCTTCATCTTGTTCAAGACATTGACCAACACAGTAGCTGCCGTGTTTTCTCCCATCGTCTTCTCGAGAGTATCTGCAAAGAGCTGTGGTCGCATGATAACCGCCTCTTCCTCGACGCGATAGACAAGCTTCATGGTCGTCATTATATAGTCGTCTGCATCGATGTTTGTTACTTTTGAAAAATCGTTCAAGGTCTCTTCAGGTGGTATATCCTCGGCGGCATACACCATGGCACTGCCAGACCTGAGGTATCTTGCAACGGCCTGATATGCTGCATAATAACTGAGGCCAAATCTATCTTTCACGTCCCCTGTGCACAGAAAATGGTTGCGACGCATTTTGCCCATTGTTTTGGCAACTGAATATTTGATGAGTTTATCCACTAGTTATGATAACAGGAGTTGTGCTAACTGCCGATACAAGTTTTTGATCATTTTCTTGCGCTGAAACTCTTGCTTGCTGACTGCACGCGAATCCGAGCTGTATCTATCGGCCGTGCAGCAATCGTTGATGCGCGTATGAGAACCTACGAAAACGCGGGCAAGATGGGAGTCAGTACGCTGCGGCCGCACCAAATGTAGGGTGCCATATACTTTTTTCAGCCGAGAAGGTTATGCCTCACCTCATGTTATCGCTCTTGAGAGAAAGCGCTCAGGAGATGCCATTATTGAAAAGATGCTGCTCATTTTTCGAAAAGATCGGTAAAGGTACCAATTGCCAGCTCGTCTGGATATTCTAGCCTGGCTTCTCATAAAGCGATAGATTTCCTAGCTGCGATGGAGACTGACTCTAGAAAAATGCAAATAATTTGACGCTTGTTATCATATAGATTTCTAAAAGGGGAATTGCTAATCGTGTATAAGACATAATTCAAAAATACTGCGTTCTTGATAATGTCCTGTATCTTTTCTTTCTGTTTTGCAAAAAATTGTTCCGGCTTTTATTTATACTACTTATCCGGCCTTGCCCAGAATGCAAGACAAAGCATCGACAAGAATCCTCGCACTGGCAGTGGTGGCAGCCATTGCTGTGGCTTCGTTGCCTTACCCTTCATCAATGTATGAAGCAGCTGCCGCTGCGGAGAGGGACAAGTTTGGAGTAGAGATGTTGTATCCCACCAAGCCAGGAGGCGACGAATGGTTCATGGACATGGACGACCCAAACGGCGACGAGGACAGGTTCACCACTAAGGACGAAATAACAAAGAATTCTGACGGTTCTTGGAAGGTGGAAGATGGACAGATCCGTATGAACGTCTTTACAAGGAGCGGATACGACCCAGAAGAGATCGAGACATACGATCAGGATGTTCTTGCAACCAAAGGGTACATGCAGGATCCAAACGACTGGAAGGATGTGGAAATCACCGGCTACGTCAAG
>DATLXY010000046.1:0-2316 GCA_035575335.1 Nitrososphaera sp.
TACCCGGGGCGATAGACCCGCACGTCCACTACGGAGTCTACACTCCAATTGAGGAGGCTGCTAGGACGGAATCAAGATCCGCTGCAGTCGGAGGTGTGACTACGATGATAAGGATGCTCCGGCTTTACGACAGCTACCAAACGATCGCAAGGCAACTGGAGGCGAGCAAAGGCAACCATTACGTAGACTATTCTATTCACGCGTCAATACTAAAACATGATCAGGTCAGGGACATCCCTTACCTGAAAAAGGTTGGCATAAACTCGCTTAAAATCTATATGAACCTTGGCGCAGACCTCAACCACATCTACATGGACCAAGAGCCGGGTGCACATGAAATCAAAGATGGTGAGGTGAACATGACAGACGAACTCCTGTCTTCAATAGTGGAGAAAGGCGCAGCGACAAACTCTACCTTGCTCGTACACGCAGAGAATCCTGCAGTATGCTCAGAACATATGCGTATAGGAAAGGAAAAGAAGATGAGCGGCCTCAAGGCATGGTCTGACTGTCGTCCAGCTTTTTCGGAGGCAGAAAGCGTTGCGAAGGTTTCAGAGCTTGCAAGGAAATTTGGCGCTAATCTGTACTTTGTACACATCGGGTCTACCGCAGCACTTGATGCAATACTGTCTGAAAGGGAAAAGGGCAGAGCAAACTATTACATCGAAACATGTCCTCACTATCTGACGCACACTGTGGACTTTGATAGCATTACGGGTAAGGTAGTACCGCCACTCCGGGAAAAAAGTGACCTTCAGAGTATGTGGTCTGCTCTGAGAAATGGCATCGTTGACACGATTGGTACCGACCACGTGGCAAACAGGCTCGAAATGAAAATGGGAGAAGGTGATATCTGGACTGCGCTTGCTGGATTTCCTGGCATAGCTACGATGCTACCGGTGCTGCTTAGCCATGGAGTGAACCAAGGCAGGATAAGCATCGAAAGAGTCGCAGAGGTGACGAGTTACAACACCGCCCGGATATTTGGCATGTATCCTAAGAAAGGCACCATCCAGCCGGGCTCTGACGCGGACTTGACTATTGTTGACCTTGACCTAGAACAGAAAGTGACTCCCGATCTTTTGCAGTCGTACTCTGACTATACCATCTATGATGGCCACATGCTTACTGGCTGGCCAGTCATGACCATAGTAAGGGGAAAGGTCCTCATGGAGAACGGCCAAGTGGATGAAGAGGCGCTGGGACACGGGAAATTCATTTCGCGGCCAGTCACCGTCAACTAAGCTTCGTCTTGTCTTCGACCAGCTTGTATCTGGAAAGCCATTTGTAAGTGAGAAACACAATAAATGCGATTATCAGAAAGTCGATAACCTCTGAAATCAGATGTCCGTACCTGAACTGCGAAGGAGTGCTTGAGACGCCTGTCGCGCTCACATATAGTTCTTCAAGGTTGCCGGATGGCAGGAAGAGCCCTACCAACGGGTTGATGATGTCCTGTACTAGGGCTGTGACAAGGGAAGACGATGCGGATCCAATAACGAATGCGACCGCGAGTCCTATGACTCCAAACGTCTTCAAAAAGTCCGCGAATTCTTGAATTATGTTCTTTTTCTTCGCTTCAGTAGGAGGCGAGTTATCAGCCATCGCTTTATGTCTTTACCGCCCATTAATACATCTTCTTACACTGTTGTTCCGGGCTCGACTGCATTATTATGAACAGCAGAGACGTCCCTGCTGCGTCCACCTGTCAAAGAATCACGCGGCTCATGTACCTCTTATTTTCCTGATCTCTTCCTTCAAGGCTCTAAGCTCCGACCTCAACGCCTCTGATTCCTGCAATTCCGGAGACTTTTCTCCTTTAACTCCTGCTTTGGCCGCAACTCTTCCGATAGCGATCGTGGCGATGACTGCTATAATGGTGACAACTACAGCATAGATTATCATTGGCAACACGCCGCTCTGCTCTCCAAAAGCTACCCTGAATATTTCCTGTATGGCAGTGTTCCAAGCAAGGGCTGCAACAAGACCAAACGCTGCTGTAATAAGGCCAGCCAGTGCCTTGATAATTTCTTGGTTCAACAAAATCTCCGCATTAACTCGATAAATAAGGGTTGGCTATGAAGATTATGATAATTAATACTACGCTGCATCGGCAAGAAAATTCTAAAGGTCAACAATGGTCTCAAAGGTTCCATCATCCTTTGCCTTGTAGTAAATGTCAGCTCGGCGTGTAAATAGTCCTACTTCAAGCACGCCAGCTATGCTTTTCAATGCAACCTCTTTGGCTCTTGGATCAGGGATCGAAGGAAACGTCGTGTCCAGAATAATATTGCCATTTTCTGTGACAAATGGGTA
>DATLXY010000047.1:0-6968 GCA_035575335.1 Nitrososphaera sp.
TTCCTGTTCTTCTTTTTCCGTGGACGGGGAGAGGGTTTTCCATGACCATAGAGGCTATATTTTTGACAAGCATATCACGTTCCAGGGTATGCGTCAGATGGTAGTACTTCCAGTACTCATCTTTCCTCTTGTGTTTAGTTGACACAGGGGTGCATACCCCTCCTGAGCTAAAGCTGGTCCAGTAAAACACCGTTTACTGGCTGTTAAAATGAATTAGGCAACAACCCCGGTTTGCACATAGATCGTGTTAAGTTAGCCGATCCTACCACCTCTTACCATCCTAGCTAATAATTCAAACCTGACATGCCTTCTCTTCTTGTCATTATTGTACATGGATACAAACAACTGTATCCAATTACGGACATACGACAGCTCACATCCTTCACTGGTACAGCGATAGTAATCATCGAATCCTTCTGTCCTGTCTTTGAAATACTCGCTCACCCTCTGCATCAGATTTTTCCAATGAATTGTATTCCGGTCTGTGTTGCGGCCCCAATGCCGGACACGCTTCCGGGTACCTCCACCCCCATCCGAATATACAGCACAGCATGCTTCCGTATTTCTGTACCATTGACGTGAGAAATGTTTCCGCTACCACCATGTCTCTCTCTGCCATGGGAGGTATATACGCCAAGCATTGTCCTGTGTACTGGCTCTGTAGCGACCCATACCCAAGCTTCACCGGTGCCAATTTGAACCTGTGTCTCGTCTATAAGCTAGCTGCTACTAGCTTGGATGCATACACCTTCTTTGGTTCAAACTCCTGAACCCGTCACCAGATGGTGATGTGCGTCCCGTCAGCAAATTGTCTATTGCCTTTGCTGTGTTTCTGAAAGACAGTCCTAAAAATACAAAAAAATACGGCGAGTGTGCATTATCAATTGTGTGGGCGCGTGTGTTCTTTCGCGTTAGTACACCTCAATATACAATGTGGAAGAACAACCACATCGGTAGTCTCTCAATCAATCGACAACCAAAATCCCTAACTTAACACGACCCGATATATGCGCCTCCACCTAAACATGTGAGTCAACCTGTAAACATTTGTTCCTTTTCCGATGCTTCCATTATTAGCCGACTGTTTGAAGAATTTCGTTTTCAAGAAGATCATCAAACATTTGCGACAAGAATAGATCGACACCATATACAACCACTCCACCGATGACAATCAAAATTGCAACGTCGAGCCAGACAGTCTGCTGCAGTCCTCCCTGTGAGATTTTTATAGACATTGCATTAACACCTGCCAAGACCAAAATCATCGCAGGCACCGCTGTTGACATCAACGCGGGATCTATGGGCTGTACTAGTATGATACTCATTTCGCCCTGAAGTTGAGCGAAGATTAAAGAGAAAAACTCGATTAGCTTATTCATAAGGCCAAAGAC
This sequence comes from Nitrososphaera sp., assembly GCA_035575335.1. Lineage (GTDB taxonomy): Archaea > Thermoproteota > Nitrososphaeria > Nitrososphaerales > Nitrososphaeraceae > Nitrososphaera. The sequence goes on from DATLXY010000047.1 coordinate 1,392, forward strand.
AGCCAGTGTCAGAACATGTAATATTAGTATGGTGGAATGAAAAGCTGCAGCGGATTGCTTCCTCTTTCTTCTCATCTCAAGGAACTTTGATGTAATATCTGCAAGAACACTACCAACCGTTGACATATCTGCGCCTTTTGCTAAGGCATTTGATATGATTGTATTTCCAGAAGAAATTATTCTGCTACCGGTTTCTTGCGATAGCAATTCGAATGAGTCTTCCATTGACACTCTGTTTATTATCCTATTGTGCATCGCTCTTACGTGTGCATCTAGCTCACCAAGATCACTTCTTAAGACTGCGCTAAGAGATTGGCCAAGTGACCCGACTGTTGCATATATGTCACCAAAATGTTTCACAAACGACGGATAAACATTCTCTAATTTCTGAATCCTAGAAGCTAGCTTATGCGCGATATATCCAGGTATAGAGAGCGGAATGCCGGAAATCGCGATTACCAGTTCCACAGGAAGGATATCCAAGAACGGTAGGGAAAGGCTCAAAACTATACTCAAAGCAAGTGTAATGTACAGCCACATTCTAAATTTTGCAAGATGGTCAATATTCCACTTTTTGTCACTTTCGCCCTTGTCCTTTTTCGTTGGCATCAAGGGGTCAGCAGGAAAGATCCTATACATTATAATCACAAACATTGCTAGTCCTATTACGACAGAGATCATACTTACAATTGCAAATTCCTGGCTTTGACTATCACCGGAGAGCATGGCAAGTATCATCACAGCAGCAATCAAAAATGCTGATGTTGATATCAAAGTCGAATACATGCCGAGCATCAATTTCATAGATTCCATGCTCCTATCATAGGCTGCCGAGAATGACTGCATTATGGAATAGAGTTCCCCTTTGAAAAATGCCTTTAGATCGTCTCCAAGTTGAAAGACCTGACTAGTCCTTAAAAGAAAGTTCCTAAACTCATTTGATTTTACATTCATAGATGCAACGATTTCACAAGACTTGCTCAAGCCGTATTGCCATTTTATGCCCAGATTGTATACGATCATCATCATTGCCGAATAAAATCCATATTTTCCGGTCGATCCTGCTGTCTTGACTAGGTCAGATGGCGATACCTCTCCAGTTGAGATGCTAAAAATCAGCATCACGAAATATACTATAAGATCATCTGTTGATCGAATTTTTTTATAGCTCTTGATATCCCTGGTGTTGTGAATAGAAAAATCAGCTTTGGTCATATGTATCACAATTTGTCATTTTGTGCGCAGTGACTCCACTACAACTGTTGATACCTTCTCTCCTGGGGAATTCGTGAGTTGCCCGGATTCCGGCTCGCTGCTGCTGTAACCTGTAACCAAGATGTGTTGTTTTGAACAGGCGGTTCGGATTTCATTTTTTATTCACCTTAGTGACTTTAGATATAACTCGATACCAACTTCCCTCGCTTTTGTGATGTGGCTATAGACATCGAAATAGCTGAAAACTTTTTTTGCTATCAAGGCTTCAAGTATTTTTGCTCTCAATTCCAATTCTTCGTATAGTAGCCCTTCATCCTTTCTTGTCAGACCTCTCCTTACCAAAAGCTTCGTAAGGAACAAGCTACTGCTGCCTTTGCCACGGTATACTGCCGTATCAGTACCAGGATCCCAGTTAAATACAGGTATAAAAAGCACATTATCCGTAGATGAATTATAACCGACAATTTCGTTTATTGTAATAACTCTTCTCACCATTTTGGCATCCTTCCCATGGACTGCGCTCTGGAATAACGCGATGTTAAGATTATCTACATGCGTCTTTGGAACATTAATTGGATGTCCTGTTATACGTTGCACCAAACTTTGCACAGATGCTGCATGAAATGTACTAATTACGGGGTGACCTGTCTGCATAGCTTGAAATGCCACATTTCCCTCTATTCCTCGGATCTCACCCACAATTATGTAGTTTGGCCTTTGTCGTAGTGCTGCTTTTAACAGATCAAACATAGTGACACTTGAATAAGTACTTCCTGTATCGCGAGTAATTTCGTTAACCCAGTTTGGGTGAGGCAGAGTTATTTCCTGTGTATCTTCAATGCTAACTATCTTCCATGTAGAAGGAATGAACGCGCTGATTGCAGTCATGGTGGTGGTTTTTCCTGAAGCCGTCTCACCACATACAAACATGCTCATCCCTTCATTTAACATCATCCACAGATACGCAGCTTCTCTTGAATCAAGCGTATGAGATGATATGAGTTGCGTGATCGATAGTGGTACTTTAGTAAATTTTCTGATCGTGGCATTTGTTCCCTTTCTACTAATATCAGCGCCAAAGATTATGTTTATTCTTGAGCCGTCAGCCAAGCTTGTATCCACGATCGGTCTACTATGGGATATTGATTTGCCAAATTGCTCCGACATACTAATAATCAGATCATCGATTTCTTCATGAGTTAATACTATGGGCACCCTGAGTGAGCCAAATACCTTGTGTACAAGGTAGATATTCCCTGCCCCTGCTATTGATATGTCCTCAAGATAAGGATCTAAGAGGAAGGGCTCTAGAAGGCCGGAACCTATGTGCCTTTTCATAAAGTGATATTTCAGATTGTCAAAATCCTTCTCGTATACCGGTATACGCTTCAATTTCATGCTTCTGCCCTTGTCCAGCTTCATAACATCATCATAATTTACAGGTGTTTTTGATATGGCACAAATCTCGTGTAGGTATTTTTCTGCAAACAATAGTTTCTCGTTATGTTCGGCAGGTGGTTGAATTGAGCCTGCGCGTATAGCAAACATCTTGTCAACCAAGGCTATCAAAGGCGCATATGGTGGTTCTGGATCGATTATAACATAGTCAGTAAATCCATCACCACCAGATGAGAGGGCGTTAATATGAACGAAAATTTGGTTCCCTATTGGATACACTAGATTCGGAGTTTGAATGTATTTTAATGTTGTTTCTAGCTGTTCATGGAATGTCGGAAGCGGAAATCCGTTTCTGACGAATTTTGAAATATAGTTCATCAAGTGCGGTGACGCCTGTATAGCTCGAATCAATTTAGGGTCGGTGATGGTGGCGTTATTGGGAGCAACATTCTTGAAATTCTCGTTTTCAATAAATTGTGACATATCCACCTCAGTCTATGCGTTGGCAACCGATATGGGCACTATTTTTATTCCAAAGGTCTGGTCTACGTCAAAGCTAAACTGTGAGGACACCTGCGAGGATGAGCCATGCAGCTTTACTATCTCCGCAAGTTTTACGCTTTTACCGGCAACATTTGTAGTTGAAAGGCGCACATAACCGTCACAAGTAGATCGCATCCGAAGACCTACTTCCTCCGAGACAGCATGTGGATGCACTGTCATAATTATTGATATCCCATTAGACACCAAGCGTTTACATTCTGTAAAGAAATCCATTGTAACGTCCTGGTTAGAATGCATGGTGAGAAGAGATAGAGAATCTATGACTGCAACATTGTATTTCTGCGAGCTCACGTCCATATATTTGCTGATTACTGGCAAGAGATGCCTCGACAATTTTTCCGACCATGTTATTCCGTCAAGCTGTACTGTCAGTATTAGCAGATTGTTGCGTAGAAAATGACGGCTGAAGTTGTACGTTATCATCTTCATCTTTGTAAGATACTCTTTTATGGTACTCTCTGTAGTAATGAAGAGAACTTTATTTCTGGCATCCAGCAAGCCTTTCATGAATTGTGCAGCAAGAGCACTCTTTCCTGAGCCGTGCTCGCCCTCTATGAGAATAAGCGAAGGCAGCGGTAATCCTCCTCCAAGATGTCTATCGACCTCTTCATTGCTTGTAGATACGGTTGAGATTGCCATTTTGTATCAAACTACCACAACAGACTTGGTGGCCACGGCTCCAGCATCTGTAGATACTATTGCTGATAAAACTCCATTTGGATAGATGACATTCAGTAGGGTACATTTTAGTTCCACCTTCTCTGAAGGATTCACGATTTGGGGATCTAGAAGGTCACCCATAAACTGCGTTATGCCCCATTTTCCGGGTGGTATTGTATTTGTTATTCCAGCATAGGTAAGCTCCTCTGTAACTCTGACTTTCGTACCTGTCATGTTTGCGTCGTATGTCACTATGACATCAAAATTGTCATATGACCAGAGTTTTGTCGAACCTGTGTTATTTAACACAATTAGAACTTGTGCATCATTTGCTACCGCTTGGATAGATTCGATTCTTGTGATTGTATTGAGAGATAGATTTTCGATACTGGATCTATCGGAAAGTATCCGAGTGGTAGAATTGGAGGTCGCGCTTGCCAGGGCAAATATGGTCATCATAAGATTTACTAGCGTCATCAGGACAATGATGCCAGATATAGCTATGCTCAGACCCATCTTTCTTCTTTCCTCGCTGTTAACAAAAGTGTGGACATTTGTATGATCACTACGATATCGAAAACATGTAGTCGTCACTAACGCCATTTGATGTTGCAATTCTGAGCATATATGTGACATTCGCCTGCAGAGTATTGTCTAAAGTGATCTTAATCTGAACGGTATCTCTCACTTGCCATTCCAACATACTTGCCATTCCAACATAATTCCATGTTGGAAGAGACTCACTGCTGTACGGGATTCTTTGGACAGAACCTATTTTCCCAAAATACACGTCTGTGTTTTCAAGGTTTTTAATAGGAGAAATCCCAGTATTTTTAACCCAGACATTAACAACAGCCGATGAGGAGTTTGTTGCATATATGATCTTGATCTTGGTAAGAGCTTCTTCCTTGTTAGCTTCCGCCAAAGAAGAAAATACAGATTGGAATGACCCTACTTTGTTCATCACTACAGCAGATAATCCTGCCGCGACCGTTATCGAAGCGATGAGGAGTATGCCTTCGCTGATAATAACGCTTACCATGGCACTTACTCATCCTCCTAGCTCTTGCTGGTTTCCTTTGAGGCATGTGTGGTTTTTGACTTAGGCGATGGGGCAGAAGTAGGCGTTAAAGGATTGGATTGCGTGATGTCAGTATCGCTTTCGGAATTGCCAGTTATCCTTTTTGCAAGGAGCTTTGAATAGATAAGGTCGGCTTCTTTGTCGTTAATTTGCATGACTTGACCAAATCTGTATAACATCATTATGATATCCTCAGTGGATATGGTATATTCGGTCAGCATTGTTACTATGTTGTATATTGTTCGTTCATCTTCGACCTTTAGCCCAAGCATTCTATATTGCTCCACTATCAAATCAATTCCTTGCGGGCCCATGTTTCTAAGCGCCTCATCAACTATCGTCACAAGGGCCATCATTTTTCCTAGTGTGAGATTCTTGTTCAACATTCCTTTAAGAGTACCGGGAGATGCGTCGTGCTGGGTACCCACAGATACCCCTTCAGCAGAGTCAATATCTTGAGCTGCCTTTTCTGGGTCTTTCTCGACGCCCGCGTGCTCTAACCGTTCTCCGCCTGATTCATTCTTTGTAGTCTTAATTTCGAGTGAAGGCAACATTCGCGTTGGATCCGATAGGTTATTGATATCTATGGTCTCGAAATACTTGCGCATAAAGTTGATAGGATTTACTAGTTCTGCTTGAAATGCCTTTAAATCGGTCAA
>DATLXY010000048.1:0-5710 GCA_035575335.1 Nitrososphaera sp.
CCACTGGTCGATGCCGTCTGTGGCTCAGCGTCGGCTATGGCTCTGCTGTGTGTACACAGACAAGTACAGGACGGCTTACGACCAGCTGCAGGAGGAGCAAAGGTATGTACACGAATGCGTGAACCACTCCGGGAAGGAATAGCAGCAGGGCCCAATGTATGTCAAGAACATAACTGATCCTGTTGGTTATTGCGTTCACAGAGGATATCAAAAACCAGGTGCTGAATTATGCTTCAGTTAATTATAAATACGTAGATTACTAATACAACATGAGCAATGCGTCTAAAGAACATCCCAATAAACATGATTGATGTTGCAGACGAAAATGTTCGTAAGGACTATGCTTTTGGTGATGACGACCAAGATAAACTGATTAAGGAACACTTGGCAAAATTCGATTTGCTACAACCAGTCGTAGTAAGATTCGATAGAAAAGACAAGAGATACAAGCTCCTCATTGGAAGAAGACGACTTCTTGCCCTCAATGCCAGAGGAGAGAACATGATACCCGCAGTTGTTACAAAGTTAGAGGGAGCAGAGGCTGAAGCCGCTTCACTCTTCGAGAACCTTATACGAAAGGATCTTTCGCCGCTTGAAAAAGCACGAATGGTGAAAAGGCTTGTAGATTCAAGCAAGTCTGGGATAGCAGGGGTGTCTGCGAAGTATGGACTGCCGAAGAGCACCATAAGCGAATGGCTGAGCATCCTAACATTGCCGCCAGTGCTGCAGGATAATATCGAAAAAGGTAGGATCACAACTTATGAGGCTATAAGGATAGCAAGGTCGCCCAAATCTACCCAGGATAAACTTGTAGCAGCCGCGTCAGTAGGCAAGCTCCAGGAGGCCATGGCAGATGCAGGAGTCAAACGTGGAGCCCCAAGAGGCCTCCTCACTATACGACTTGTATTTGATCCTAGAAGGAAAACTGACAAACAGATATGGGAAAAACTTAGTCGCAAGGCTGAAGAAAATGGTCTAGATATTCCTGATTACGTAAGGAGAATCTTGACAAAGCACGTACAATAGTTGTGCGCTAGAGTTACTCCAATGTAGAGTTAGTCCTCTAGGAATAAAATGTATACAAATTCCTCGCAGGCAGCAGTGAGCGTAATCTACTTAGCAATATTTAAAAAATTGTTAGTAATTATCTAGTAATAGATCCATCATGGGAATGGAATTTTATGGAGACTCGTACAAGGGCAATGACGAACCAATTTTTGTAGGAATCCCTACGTTCCTAAAATTGCCCTGGGTGAGGAGCAAAGAAGAGCTGCAGAAAGTACGTCCCGACGTGGCAATCATAGGTGAACCATTCGACTTTGGAACAACCATTAGACCGGGGGCAAGATATGGTCCAAGAGCAATCCGCGCAGCATCGACGGTACCGTCGCCACCATACGAACACTTCAACATAGAAACAGGCGTGGATCCATTTGGTGTATTTAGAACAGTTGATTATGGCGATGTAGTCGTATCCCCGGGAGACGTGGTAGAGTCGCACAGGAGAATGACCGCCAAGGTAAAAGAGGTGCTAGATATTGACGGCATTCCCATAATGCTTGGAGGAGATCATTCTGTAACATTTGCAAATGTCAGGGCATTTGCAAAGAAGTACAAGAATATCGGAATGATCCACATAGATACCCATGCAGATTGTGCACCTCAGGGCTTGTGTGGATTCAAGTATGACCATGGTGCGCACATAAGGAGAATTATGGAACTGGGATGTCTCAAAGGCAAGAATTACACTTTGATTGGTCCAAGAGGATATTGGCCGGGTCCGGACTTGTACAAGTGGATGGCAGACCAAGACTTTCAATGGTTCACTATGCTGGACGTGGAAGAGCTTGGCATAGATAAAATTGCAAAGGAGGCGGCAGACAGGGCTAACGATAATGTTGATGCAGTCTACATAAGCTGGGACATTGATACGTTTGATCCGGCTTACGCACCGGGAACAGGTGAGCCAGAGCCAAACGGCTTGACATCGAGAGAAGGGATGAGGCTCGTGAGACTACTATCAACCTCATTCGACCCAGACAGATTCGCCTTTGACTTGGTCGAAGTCGCCCCGAACTATGATGTGAGTGATGGGAACTCTTACAACGGGGGAATTACATCTGGTCTTGCAAATAGGTTGATAATCGAACTTTTGGCAGGGTTGTCATTAACAAAGAAAGGCCAGATAGAGGGGCAACCGGTAAGACCCAAGTTTTACAGAGGATTGGGTCACACATACGATTTCGGGAACGGCCCCAAGGCAAAGATTCCAAAAAGACCACCACTTTCCTATGGCAAGAAACAATGATCAGAACAGAGGCAGCTGCAGGAAGAGGATCTCGACAGTACTTGTCAAAGCGACGGTGAAGGGCGAGCCAGATATGGCTCCCTTCACCAGGTTTTTTTATTATTATGATAGCACTGATGACGAAATTATGGAGAATTGCATACAGATGATAAAGAAGAAGCTTGACAGGAATCTCAGGATTAATGTAAACGAGGCGCTTACTATATACTGTCATTATGTCGTAAGTGAGCTGCGTGCGAACAAGAAAATTAGCCAAATTGCGAAAGATGCACCACGCATTCTTTCTTCAGACAAAGTAATGATTGGTGTGGCAGAGACACTTAGAAGGATCGTATTTGATATAATTATTGATTCGTCTTCAAGTAAACGTGTTGTATTGAATCAGCCCATCATTATGGGAAACAGCAGCAATGTGAATAATTACTTCGCTCTTATCGACAAATGCTTAAGCTGATTGTAACATAGAATTCGTCCGAACCTCTCTTCCTTCGTTCTGTTCCTCAGGTTATGGACAAACTGGAATAATTTCACGTATTCCTGCAACAATTGTTGTGCCTGTTGACGCCCATAACTTTTTAAGCCACAGCTGGCACAGCTTGCTCCTTCTGCACTCGCAGTTATTGACGTGGACACCATCCCTTGCGTCTTGCCACCTCATTGCAGTTGTTGCGATGGGCCGACAACAGCTCGTGTAGAAAAAAACACAGCGATGGAACCACTGCTACGTCCAGCTATGGGTGCATACTATAGGCGGTTCGCGATAAATGCAGATTTGATGTGTTCTATCGACAGGTCTCTTTCCAGCAAACCAATTGTTGTACTTCCACGCAAGGTTGGCATTTAACTTCCTGACATGGCTTACACTCCACCAGTGTTGGAGTATAAGAACAAATGGATAGGATAGAAGTACGGCTCAGAATGATAATAACAGCCCGCAGTATTCTGGCAAAACAGTATCAGATGCTTGTGCGGAACTTGGTTGAGTTTCCGGAGAAACATGGGACAAATGGAAGAAACACCATTGACATGTATGGTCTGGACGGGCCGGGCTGAAGAATCTGTCGAGAAGGCCACACCACATCAAATATGTCAAGGTGACAGCTTGGGTGGAAAAAGCTCATCGCCGAATTCCGGCTTAATCACCGGTTTGGTCCAAGGAGGTTAGCTTTCGGTTAAAGAAAAAGTACGGCATATCACCGGGTACAAAGACCATTCACCACATCTTGAAGAATCATAAACTGAATGTACTGTCAGTCAAGCTCAAGAGAGAGAACAAACGTTTTTTTCTTGAGAAGAAACACTCACTCCAACGACATGGTTCAGATGGATACCAAGAGACCATTCTACCCTTGAGACGGTGGAGAGAAAAAAGCAGTACCTGACCCACTCACTCGCCCAGTCACCCACTCACCAACCCGCTGCATAGACGACTGCTCAAGGAAGGTGGCAAGTGAATGGGTCAACAGGCGTTCTACAGAAGAGTCACTGATGGTACTACTCCAAAAGAAGGGATCGCAGAGAATGAAAAACCGAGGCAAGTGATGGATGATGGAGGAAAGCAAGCAGTTTTTATGTGTCTAAAGGATTGCAGAAATTCCTTCATGACAACGACATCAAGTATAAGCAAAAATCGCGCCTACGTACCCGCAGGCTCAGGGAAAGGTGGAGGCATGTACAACAAGATAGCCATATCGGAATTTTTTCTGGAAGCAGAGGAGCTGAAAGGCAAAGAAGATGGTAAGAAAAGGTACAGGGCATTTGTTGTCTGGCTCTACAACCACGAAAGCGAATATGGCAGATAGGCGCCATGGCGCCAGCTGATAAATTGAGAAAACGCTTAGAGCAGCCATGGTTGCAGGAATAAGCAAGACAAAATTGTGAGCGATGTCGGCGTATCAATAATTTGTCGACCATGTCAGGTAGTGCAGCGGTGCAGAGCGGCAAGTCCAATATGACAGAGTACGCAAGAAAGATCAATACTCTGCAGGGCGAGCTTGGAATCAGACAGTCTTCGTTCCCAGAAGTAGCCGTCTGATTACTCCTAGACTGCGACGACTCTACTCCCAAGCTTTACAAGTATCGGACCAATGAACGACGTCAGAGCTACAGCCATCCCTATTATCGGAAACAGCATATCGCTTATTACTCCAAGATCTTGGCCAGTCTTCAATACGATAAACGAGAATTCGCCAAGCTGTGCCATGCTCAGACCTATGCCAAGTGCAAACGATTTTTCAAATCCCATGAGTCGAGCTCCAAGATATACTGCACCAAGTTTTCCAAATATTGTTGCTAACGTGATTACGGCAACTGGTATCAAATACATCGAGATCATCGAGAGATCCATAAGCGCTCCTATTGTGACAAAGAATATGGCCGTGAATATCTCCCTTGTGGGCGAAATCATGACAGATATCTGCTCCGAGAACTTGCTGCCTGCTATTATCACCCCGGCCAAGAAAGCACCGGTTGCTGCGGAGAAGCCGAGCTGGTAAGAAAGGAATGCTAGTCCAAACGCTGTGCCGAGTGCAAACATGATGGTAATCTCGTAGCGATCAAGCTTGGCGATCAGCGCGAACAATCTTGGCATGATGAGGATTCCTATGCCTATCGTCCCTCCGACAAAGAGTCCGATTTCACCCATCGTCAGCAGGATGTCAGTAAACTCGAATGAGCCACTGACAACGCCAGAATGCATCGCGCTTATTATCAAAATTGCCGCCAGATCCTCGATCACGAGCACTCCAATCATCAGGATAGCAGAAGTGCTCTCGATCTTGCCCATTTCTTCGAGGACCTTCACTATTATTGCAGTTGAGCTTATCGAGAGGGCGGCTGCGAGGAACATCGCATCATAGAACGACCAGCCAAGGATGCTGCCGACTGCAAACCCTATGCCTAACATTATGAGAACTTCGATTACCGCGACGCCCATTCCGATCTTTCCTATTGCGCGCAACTGGCCGAGAGGAAAGCTGAGGCCTACGCCGAAGAGCAGAAGAACAATTGCGATGTCGGAGAAGTTGTTAAGCATCTCTACATCTTTTATGAGACCGAGCGGGCCGAATGGGCCTATGAGAATGCCTGCAATAAGAAAACCGAGAATCATCGGTTGCTTGAGAATGTAAGCTAGAGCGCCTACTGCAGAACATACTAACAGTAGGTAACCTAGGTCTCCTACAAGATCTATTCCGACAGTCAATCAACATGAAAAGATTCCAGTTGCTATATAGCGGAAAGTCAAGATTACTTTACTTTTCCATCTGTTAGCCTTGATGTACAAATTGAACTCATCCAGAACTTCTCCTCATCAATATTATATGCATCCAAGCTGCAGGAAACCACAGTACGTTGATGCCAGCCAGCCTGTCGTAGCTTGTCTGAACCCTTCTGAAGCTCTTC
>DATLXY010000049.1:0-3289 GCA_035575335.1 Nitrososphaera sp.
AGTCTATGACATCGTCTATAGACCTGTGGTTACGGATCTTATCGAAAATGCCAAATATGCACAGGCATCCGTAGTATACGGATATGAAATGTTAATAGAGCAGGGGGCAAAGGCATTTGAGATCTGGACGGGTCTTCCCGCCCCGCGGGAAACCATGAAAAAGAACCTCTTGGGGATCTTTGGAGAGCCGGTATGAGGAAAGCAAGGGCAACGATGCACGGAGCAATCTCGATAGTAAATGCCGTTGCCACAGGCAAGGGCTCGTCGCTGGGGATCTCTCTCAAGGCCATCGCTGAAGTAGAGATTGGCCGTGGTAAAGGGATCAAGTTCTTGACAGGAAAACAAGAGGATCGTCTCATCAACAACATCGTGCGTAACACGATACCAAAAGAAGTGATCGAGAACAATCAGATCATGATAAGAGTCAAGTCAGAAATACCGATAGGTTATGGGCTAAAGAGCTCTAGCGCGGTCTCTAACGCAGTGGCACTTGCCTGCAGCAGGCTTGTAAAGGAAGAAGAAGAAGAGGATGTAGACGATTACGCTGTTCTTGATATAGCAGTTCGCGCTTCCCTGGATGCTAAGGTGACGGTAACTGGGGCGTATGATGATGCTACTGCCTGCTACTTTGGAGGGTTTACTGTGACTGATAACTATGAAAGACGACTTATCCGCAGGGAAGAAGCACCAGAGAACCTCTATGCCATAGTTTTCCTTCCTCGCAACACTCTCAGGGGGGAAGTACGCAAGCTGAACAACCTCTCAGACCTTTTCATGGACGCGTTCAGGCTGGCTGAGGCCGGACAGTACTGGAAGGCCATGAAGCTCAATGGAGTGCTTGCTTCTGCTGCCCTGTCTTCTAGGTATGCGCCCGCAATGGCCATGCTGGAGAGCGGCGCGCTTGCGGCCGGTGTATCGGGCAACGGGCCATCAATAGCAGCAGTGACATACGAGGACGGGATAGACAAAATAAAGTCCGGACTATCGAAATTTGAAGGAAGGATACTTGTTTCCAGAGTTAATAACCAGAAGGCAAGTGTGGAGATCCTAAATGGTTAGCATAGTGGTCAGAAAGTCCAAAATATCAGGAAGTATCAGATGCCCATCTAGCAAAAGCTACACCCACCGAGCAATAGCGATAGCATCGCTTGCTCGAGGCGATCCGTCTATAATAACGAACGCATTGTTAGCTCGAGATACGCTTGCAACTCTTTCTGGCTGTCGAATGCTTGGCGCAGACATACATCATGATGGTACGACAATGAGGATAAAGGGATTACACTCTTTTGAGCCTCCAGAAAACGTGATCAATGCAGAAAATTCTGGTACAACAATAAGGATATTGGCTGCCATGTCTGGCCTTGTGAGGAAGGGGTATACTGTGCTGACCGGTGACGAGAGCTTACGCAAGAGGCCGATGCAGCCAATATTGGACGCGCTCAACCAGCTTGGCGTAGAGGCCTACTCTACAAAAATGAATGGCACCCCTCCACTTGTGGTAAAGGGAGGTGGCATCAGGGGAGGTATGGCAGTGGTGGACGGCAGTATTTCGAGTCAGTTTATTTCAGGGTTGCTTATTGCCGGGATCTATGCAGATTCGGAAATTGTGATGAAGATCAAGGGCAATTTGGTTTCCAAGCCCTATGTCAGTGCAACACTGGCAACGATGAAACACTTTGGGGTGACCGTGGATCACAGCTCTGATATGCTCGAGTACCGCATCAGGAGAGCCGAATATTCCAGCACAAAGTTTGACGTACCGAGCGACTTTTCAACGGCAGCACTTATCCTAGCAGCGGGGGCACTCGTTGGAGATAAGCTAAAACTCGAAGGCCTGGATTTTTCACTACCGCAGGGTGACTCACAGATAATTGATATTTTGAAGCAGATGGGTTGCAGTTTGAAGGTCGACAAGGGAAAAGGGGAGGTGATAGTCGAGAGGTCAGAGGAACTAGAGGGAGGGGCCTTTGATCTGGGAAACACTCCTGACCTTCTCCCCGTCGTATCGATTCTCGCTCTTAAAGCAAAGACACCCGTGACAATAACGGGAGTGGCGCATGCAAGAGTAAAAGAAACAGACAGAGTAGCAAAGATTGCTCAAGAGCTGGTGAAGTTTGGTGTACACGTCCAAGAGTTTCAAGATGGCCTCAAGATAACACCAACCAGAGAGCTAAGGAGTGCGTCACTGGAAGCATATAATGACCACAGACTCTTCATGGCGTTTACTATAGCGTCGATGATGACTGAGAAGTCAATCGTGGCCGGCGCCGAGTCAGTAGACGTCTCATATCCTCATTTCATGCAGGATATGAAGGAGCTTGGAGCAAACATTTCACCGGCGCCAGACAGAGAATAATAGTAGTCAACCTCCAAAAGCACTTTATATAGAACAGGCTAAAACTGCAACTACTAATGGGTGGCAGCATAATAGGCGAAAGGTTTGTAGCCATGAGCTTTGGTGAAAGCCACGGAAGGTGTGTCGGTATTGTGGTGGATGGCTGTCCATCGGGTCTGCCTCTTGGCGAGTCAGACATCCAGCGCCTATTGGACTTGAGGAAGCCCGGCCAGTCGGTAGTCACAACTCAGCGGAAAGAAGAAGACAAGGTCGAAATACTTTCCGGCATTTTTAATGGTTATACAACAGGCGCGCCTATTTGCATGCTCATATGGAACAAGGATTCTGATTCACGTCCATATGAAACCATAAAGAATACTCCGAGGCCGGGTCATGCCGACTATCCTGCCATGGTAAAATACGGAGGGTTTGCGGATTACCGGGGCGGAGGTAGATTCTCCGGCCGGCTGACTGCCACTCTTGTCATGGCCGGAGCTGTAGCAGCTAAGCTTCTGAAAACGACACTTGGAATTGAAATAGTAGCATACACCACGGAAATAGGGAATGTTAGGGCAGAAAACATTACCCCTGCCAACATCGCCACAAGATACGAGAACGATGTAAGGTGCCCCGATCCAGTGGCCGCTGAAAAAATGAAAGATGCCATACTTCAGGCGAGGAGGGATGGTGATTCACTTGGTGGGGTCATTGAATGCACTACTAGCAGCCTGCCAGTGGGACTTGGAGAACCTATTTTTGCATCACTTGAGTCGGATCTTTCAAGAGCGCTCTTCAGCATACCTGCAGTCAAAGCAGTCGAGTTTGGATCGGGATTTGCTGGCAGTAAGAGGCGCGGTTCTGAAAATAATGATGCTTATGTCATCAAGGACGGAAAGGTGGTGACTAGGACCAACAATGCTGGCGGCATACTGGGAGGTCTTTCAAATGGAATGC
>DATLXY010000050.1:0-7365 GCA_035575335.1 Nitrososphaera sp.
ACCGACAAAAGACGAACCACAGAACATGTGTCTAGACAAGGCGTATGATTTTCCTGAAGTACGTGATTTGTTTGAAGAATACGGCTACACGCCGCCCACATCAGGTCAAGGGGGAGAGGAAATCAAGGACAAGAAGAAGAAGAAGAAAAGAAGAAGATACCGGGATACAGGGCCAGAAGGTGGGTCGTTGAGCGTACTCACTCGTGGATGAACAGGTTCCGGCGTTTATTGATACGGTGGGAAAAGAAAGAGGGGAGAGATACATCGCGATGCTACATTTTGCGTGTGCATGGATAACATACAGGGCAGGAGGACTTTTCGAATAGGCTCTAAGTTAACAGGGCAGCTGGTCAGTTGTGCAACAATGCAGACTTTCAGACACAGTATATATCGACTCCAGTACGGGCGCTGCATGTTTCAATCCTTGTTTTAATGGATTCGACTTTCAGACTGGGTTTATATATCATCATAATCACTGTCATAAGGCAGCAATATACTTGCAAATAGAGGCAGTGGGCAAAGCTAGATTGCATAAAGACGTTGTGCCTACAGCGTACTGCTATCTTGACGTCCACGCGGGATTGAATGTCAAGCCTCACCTTATCGAAGTCATTATTGCAAAAGAACCGGCAATTCTTAGAGAATGTAGAACGGAGTCGTCGGCGGAAGATCTAGCGTAATCCTAACTCTTTTTGTAAGCACAAAAAAGAAATTGACGGGCCGCCAATAATAGAGTTGCACCATGTCTTCGGAGGACGCCACCCGCAGGATCAAGTCAGCAGCTTCGCTTCTCTTAAAGGGCGGTACTCTGACAAGTGAGGAATGCTTAAAATGTGGAGGCGTACAGGTGCGGTTTGCCGACAAGATAACTTGCATCAACTGTGGCAATGAAACGATAACAAGTCCCCCTCCCACCGGAGAGAAGACAGGGGCAGAAAAGAAGTCTCCAGAAAGCCCTGTGGTACTAACTTCCACTGTTTCTTCAATCATTAAAGAAAAGATCGAATCTCTGGCCCTTGAGATAAAATCTGAAAATGACCTTGCCATACAAAAGCAAAAGGCTGAGCTTTTGGAAAGCTATCTTCGGATTCTAGAAAAAGCAAAGAGTCTGATGGGTTGATAAATACCAGCGGAATGTATTTATGCGCTTGGAAGCTAAACCACCCAGCGATGAGCAGTAAGAAAAAGAATGCTCCACTCCCGGCTTCAAGCGCCGGTCTTCTCCGGTTCTTTGAGGATGAGACTAGGGGCATAAAGATCAAGCCCGAGATTGTACTGGGCATTACCGGCGCAGTAATTGGCGCTTCAATTCTGATCAGAGTGCTGTTCCCTGTCGGTTGAGCGGCAATGCTTGCTCCCGGTCATCGCGATGACGTATCTAACATTCATAGACGTTGGTCTTTTACCACCATCGGCCCCTCGTCCGCCAAGATGTCATATGCAATGTGGCTCACCTGCGGAGTCGGGATCATCGTCATCTCTCATCTATATTATCTGCAGGAAGGGGCGCGGGGTCTACTAATCTACCTACCAATTGGCATCGCCGTGTTGGTCGGTTCGCATTTCCTCGACTATCTGGCGCTGCACGGGACACCTGTGAACAAGCTGGCAAAGGTGGCACACGTTTCCGCATTTGCTAACGGGCTCTGGCTTTTGACAGTACTCCTGGGAATTGCGGCAGACGCGATGTTTTCTAAGCCGCCGGGCTTTGATTATATCATTGCCGGTATGCTTCTTGCCAGCGGATTGAGGATCGGTATATTCGCCTCAGTATTTGGAGCCGGCATCGGAAGAGCGATTGCCGTGTCATTCATACAGCCAGTGCTCTTTGCCCTTGCGTTCATACCGCTGTCGTATCACTCACCGTCCAACGTTATCTCTGCCGGGGCTTTTTTTGGCGCTTCTTTTCTAGCTCTCGGGATCGCTTGGGCAGTTATCGCAGACAGAGCAGGAAGGCCGGCCATAAGAAGTACATTTGGGGTTCTGCAGGCATTCATTGCCGCATGGACTGAGAACAAAGCTGACAAGATGGAGGAGTTTACAGAGGCAAAGGCCCACGACGACGTCGTCTCCACAAAGGTAATCCGATTCGGACAGCAGGCTGCCATCGTGTTACCAGACATTCATCCAGGGCCTTTCAGCGCGGTGGGCGGAAGCAACCTCCCGTACGTCCTGTACGAAACCTTTGGTAGGAGCGCACTTGTAATGCACAGCGTTTCTGACCACTCACTTAACTTGCCGTCTAGACGTGAGGTTGAACGATACATTAAGGGTCTAGAACGGGCCAACACTGTGGAAAGGGGCTCCACCTGTACTGTACCAGTTCAAATCAAGATCAATAATTCAACAACGACCGGAATTGCGTTTGGCGGGGTGGCGCTGATCATGTTGTCACTTGCGCCAAAAGGCATGGAGGATATACCACAAGCTGTGCTAGCCGAGCTGGAATCATTTGCGACTTCTCTGGGATTTTCTGATGTGCTTGTGGTGGATTGTCATAACGCGATGGGTAAGCATCTTTCGGATTCAGATAGGGACGACCTCGTTGCATCTGCGAAAAGATGCTTGGAGCAGCTCAGAAATCAGCCCCAGCACGAGTTCAAGATAGGTTTTGCTGGCATGAATGACTTCTCCCGGGTTCCTGAGTTAGAAGGTGAGCTGGGGCAGGCCGGACTTGCAGTCCTTGTAATCAACGTTCAAGGTAAGAACTATGCTATTGGCTGGGCTGATTCTAACAACATGGAGAACCGCTTGCGGGACCACGTAGTTACTAGCATAAACGAGGAGAGTAGTGATGTCCACTTGCTGGAGCTCTGTTCCTCAGATACACATTCCACCTCGGGCAAGAGAACCAGGGAGGGGTACTTTGCACTTGGAACAATCAGCAGCGCAGAGGGAATAGCGGCCGCGTTTCGCCAGTTGTGCTTCCAGGCTGCCGAGCAGATTTCAAAATCAGACTTCGAGGCCGTATCTGCACAGTCGACAGTGAAAGTGATGGGCAAGCAGCAGTTTGAAGACTATTCGAGTGCACTCGATCGGTCGATGAATGTGACAAAGATATTTCTGGTTATTACAATTGGCGTGTATGTAGCAATGCTTGTAGTATCTTAATATGCGATATGGAAGATTTCGGGCAGAAACCCTTCTACTTCCATTACAAAAGACCTGAATTTTTGTACGGGTACTACGGGTACTCCCTCTCCAACGAATACTACTGAACCCGCGCGCAGAGTCATTATCACGGGAACCACCTTTGATATTGTCCTATCGAAGCTGAGTAATCGCCAACACCTATCTACCTGTTTCCTAGCAAAAGCGGCTACAGATGATGAACCTCCTCCGCGCCTTTTCCAGTGCTTGCAGTCGACTGCAATGGCAAGACCTGCGTTGATCCCGACCACATCGATCTCCATACGCGGTTTCGTGAAAATGACATTGGTTCGTGTCTGATATCCTAGCGAAGCCAGCACCTCCGCCGCAAGCTTTTCAAAGTCCTTCCAAGTTAAATGTTCAGACACCTGCTCAATGCTGCATCCTGCTTGGAGTGCGAGCATGGCCGCGTAAAGCCGACTTGCCGGTCCAAACCTTATCACATCGCCTCCCACGGTAATAGTGGCAATCCCTTTTGCTCTGAAAAAGTCAAGAACGCTCCTTGCTACAGACCTGCTCGCTATCCCTGATGCAATCTGGAATTCCTGAATTGTAGTTTCTGGCTCTATTGCTCCAAGAGCCTTGATAAGTAGGTTGGGATGTACTCCGCGCTTCATTCAGATTCGTGTGGATATATAAAGTCCAACAACTAAAAATAAAGCAATCTATATTTTTTCAAGACATGCTTGACTGGCAGGATTTTGCCGCACTCTTTTGCGCATCGCTGGTGGTGATTGGTGCGGCCGCGCTGGCAGATGCAGCCCAGAGTTTCACAATGATACGTGGAAGGGTGCTCGAAAAGGGTATTGCTATAGTTGATCTTGGCAACGGCATGTCATACAATACACCAACCGTTTCTGTTCTTCTTGAAAATGACGACCGTGTCTTCAAGATAGTGCGGGGCACGGTGGTAGAGTATGCGGTGTCAGAGATTGACGCTCAGAGGGTGAATATCGGGTCAACAGTAGAGATGCTGGTCTCAGCTCATAACCCTTTGGCAAGAGTTGTTGGCGTCGAAGACTATGGCAGCCTAAAGTTTGGAGATTCTTGACCTGATGAATTCAATAGTTTTTGATGAACCTGCAGAAACTTCTTTCGCCAGCTGTGCTGCATCCTCCGGAGTATCGATGTCTATCATCAGTCTTTTTGAAAAGTAAAGCTTTACTGGCACGCCCGACTTGCTTGCTGATTTGATGTGCGCCTCATAACTGTCGTTATCATAGTAAGTCCTTATCACCGAAGGAGGTTTTCTCAGCAGCAGATTGGTGCCGTCGTATCGGAGTGAAGGACAGATCACTATGCAGATTTTTTCATTTCCAGCCATGCTGCAAACCATGTCTATGTCGTACGGATCCAAGAGCGGGAGATCCTGTGGGATGACAACAGTCGCATCGGCCCCTTGATCAGTGCAGTAGCGGTCAGCAAGTTCAACAGCAGAGTTAACGCCTCTGTCTCGATCTTCGCGTATGAAGCTTGTACCGCGCTTTGCAGCGATTTCCTCGGCTCGCTTGTCGCCGGAGACTACGACAATATTTTTACACTGTAGAGATCTTGCTCGTGAAAGAGCAGACAGCGTGTCGTCTAGCATCAATTCTGACAAATGTATGCGGTCTTCCGCGCTAAACAGATGGGAAAGACGAGTCTTGCCATTTTCAAACTTCTTAACCGGGATGATGGCAAATGTTTTCATCATGCCCTTTTGCTTCTTCCGACCTCTCTCAAAATGTACCTGCCTAACCTGACTTCATCCTGTCCGGTTCTCATGGTTATGTTTGTTTCGTACACCTTCATGTCGAGCTCTTCTATTCTGCGAGCCATGCTATGGTCGCTTCTTGAGATCGAAAAAGATCCGACAAACTCGCTGTAATACCTAGCGACGCCGACAGGGGAGATTTCGATCCCAAGAGCTTTCATATATTTTGCCGCGGGCCCGCTGATCGCCTTTTCGCCTATGAGCGGAGAGACTGCCACAACCTTGTGCCTGTTGCGCACAAGCTCCTTTCGAAGACCATCGATGGCGACAATAGCTCCTATGCTTGATACGGGGTTGCCGGGCGCAATTATCGTCAAGTCCGATTTCCTTATTGCATCGATTGCGCCTTTGCTAGGAGTGGCATCGTCCGCTCCTGCATAGTACACGCCGGTGACCTTTCCTGCTCCTCTGTTCTTTACCCAGAATTCCTGAAGATGCATTGTTCCCTTGGGCGTCACAATCTTGGTCGTGACCTCTGTGTCCGTGGCGGGAATTATCTTGGCAGAGACCAAATAACGACGGCGTATAAAATCTGTGATTTCTGATAGACTCCTGCCCGCCTTGAGCATGCTCGTCCTCAGCAAGTGTGTTCCAATGTCTAGGTCTCCAAGATTGAACCATGTTGGCGCGCCAAGTCGTTTCAGCTGAGAAAGACAGTTGAATGAGTCACCTTTGATTCCCCATCCACGCCTTCTGTCGAGTATCCCGGCTAACCCGTAAACTATGGTATCAATGTCAGGGCATACATAAAGACCATGAAGCCAGATGTTGTCGCCTACATTGGAGACCACGGTCATCTCCTTTGTCAGCTTATCGAGTCCTCTAACAAGTTTTACAGAACCTGTGCCCCCTGCGAGAACAGTTATCACGTATTATTGTTGTAGAACTTCGCATTTTATTATATATGCCGAGACGAACTTCATGTACTGCACCGACCCCTGTAACTAGGGCCATGTGCTCAAGCAGGCATCAATACAGGGTCTCGACTTCTTAAACAATGATGTAGTTAAGATAAGGATTATAAACCAGACGGAGTCAAATTTTCTTGTGAAGTACTCCGCCACCGTACTTTCTGGAATAGTCGCCTCCATTCTGGTTTCAAGTTTTGTCGCTCAAGCATATGCAGCAGACGTGGCCGCCTTTCTGGTCCCATCACGCAACAATGCTGAGGGTTCATTCATCGGTGTCAAGACTGTCACGCTGACTTATCCTTCTGACAGTTCCATCTCACAGGTACTTAACGGAGAGACCAGGCGCGTTTCATTCACCTTGAATGGCACCGCTGGTCAAGATGATGGCTCTGGCATAAGTCAAGCCATCAATTTGCTAAACCAAGCTCTACTAGAAGTCAAGAGTCCTGCCCAAGCCTCGGAGGCCAGCATCTCCTACACTGCGGTGCTGAGAGGGGATGCGTCTCGTACGATCATTTCTTACAAGACCGAGATCAAGCCCCTTCTGGAAAACTATCTCCTCGAGGATCAAGGATCAAGACAGCTAATTGATCTTGAATGGAGGGGCTTTACAATTGACGACCCGATTATACTGAACGCTCCTGAGATTGGGGAAATAGACGTCAACCACCCCATCGGCCTCATTCAGGCACTCTATCCTGACATCGCGGCTCAGTTGCTGAACACAGATGCTCGCCAAGTGCTAATAGATCCTATACTGAACTTTGAGGAGTTCGACGCGCCGATGTCGACATGGCACGTACTCTTTGACCCTGTAGGTGCCTATGGAGAGAGGGTTGGTCTCCAGGGAACTGAAGGCGCACAAGTGCTGTCCGTATATTCTCTGGGTGAGAGCAGCCTGAGGGAAGGAACTCACGAGCCCCTAGAGAAGGATGCTTCTGTTACTATCGACGGTGCAAATGTCCGGGTGCACTCTACCACGCCTCCGCCGAACGCCCAGGTTACAATCGCAGGATATTCTGCTGTGGAGGAATCTGGTGGTGCCGAATTCGCCGTAGTAACCTTGGAAGCGCCAGCGGGTGTACAGACTTCGACAGGAGGATTCCCGATCCAGGTACTCCTAGTGCTAGGCGGCATGATGGGTGCAATAGCAATCTTTATCCTGTTCAAGGCTAGGAAGTAAGAAAAAGCAGGTAGGGCCGACGAAGCGCCCCTCCTAGCACAATCTTATTTCACAATCAAGTATATACAATTTGGATCATAATGCCTTTTATCTGGGAAATTCCGGTTCTAAAGTGAATAATGAGAACGGATGAGGAGGCAAAATACAACCTCGACGAACAGATATTCGAGCTATATGACAGAGGGATGTCTGTCGATAACATATGCGACACGCTCTTAACGACACTTGATTATGTCAAGTCTGTCCTCAGCAATGTCCGGGTCGAAGACTAGCCTGACCGACCCTCTTCTCTTAGATAATGACCTGCGTCGGTGATCGTTGTTATGGTAATCTTTCCCTTCTGTAATAGCGACCTACCTGCAAATCTT
>DATLXY010000051.1:0-3929 GCA_035575335.1 Nitrososphaera sp.
TCACTACAAATAATCCAGAAAAGATAAGAAAAGCTTTTGGCGACCGAGACGGAAACTAAAGGAAAGAGGAGGGTTGCTGCCGCTGCGCCTGCAGGAGGGAAAGTATACCATAGTCACGCGCGGCAACCACACAGAGCTTGCCTATACACTCGAGCTGCCAGAGGTTCCGGGCCGACGCAGAGTTTGAGCTTAAAAAGGAAACAAGCTACATAGTTTCGGTAAAAAATCCGAATATTACAATACCAGGATTCAAAGCGTTCGAAAAGAGAAAGAAAGATACTCTTGCGATTGGAAAAATTTGGAGATAGGCGGCGGATAAGTATTGACGAGCCGCAGCTCCTAAACTACGAAAATACGCAGCTCTTGCTGATAGACGCGAGGTAAAAAGACGTCAGAGAAGAGCTTGGAATAGACCTGAATGAAGAGAAGGAAACCAATGACGCGGCCGGGCTCTTCAAAGATTTGTGGGTCAGAAAAGAAGAGGTTTCCCTGAAACCAATTTTGAAGAACGAATTTCCGACCAAAGGTGAACAGCACATACTAAGAGAAGTAAGACATCTATCAAAGGAAGAGGTACCGGGCAGAGGCAGCAAGGCCGGCGGTGTAGCGGCTGCATCCAAGGCGCCTTCAGCAGCAATTGTGAAGGTATTGTCAGGTGTGGAATTTCCAAAGCAAAAACAGGACCTAATAGGATATCCAGAAAATAGCAAATCAAAGGTTGAGGTCGCCGAACAGGTGATTCAGGTTATCCGCGGGCTTCCCGACAAGACATACGATAGCATGACAGATCTTGAGCGTGCTGTTGGTCAGGTGAGATAACAGTAGCTATGTCACAGTTCACATGCAAAATCTGTGGCGATGGCTTTGACCAAAAACCCCGGCTCGACCTGCACATGACGATGTCGCATCATCAGAGAGAACACCTTCTGCAGCAGATGTTGAAAAACGTTCTCGGGCTATACAATATCGCAAAACAAAGGAAGAACTTGTCAATTATGCTTCAGGTCTGATATCAGATGAGGAACGGATGAACCAGATCAAGTCACTTCCAGACCGGCAGTATTGAGACTCGGTGGATGTAGCAATAGCTCGGCGAAGTAAAGCAAAAACGAAGAATCATGAGTGCAGGAGAGGTTGCGCAGGCAGAATCTCCCGGTACCAAAGGCGAAAAAACGGCGGCTACAACATCAATATCGGCCGCGGCCATTGCCAAGTTCCTCTCAGAAGTGAACTTTCCTATGCGAAAGGACGAGCTAAAAAATTACGGACAGAAACAAATGACAAAGGTTGAAATTGCTGACGCTCGAGACATCGCTGACACACTAGACAGATTTCATGACAAAGATTAATGCAACATGGCCGATCTGGAAAAGTGGATTGGGCAGTCGCTATAGCAGCGTAAGCTATTGTCTGCAAAAATGGTCACTAGTAGAAAAAAGATAGTAGCCACAACAGTGTCAAGAAAAATAGCAGCAATTTGAGCACTGCTTAAAAAAGTAACTTGGTCAACCCGTTGAACTTTTCCTTCTGAACCAGTCTTTTCATAAAGCTCCCACAGAGACCTGTATGAATTCGTCCTTCCCTCAAAATAGTATCCGGTAAGAAAGACGAACATTCCGCTTGTTACTGAATACATGAGCTAATGCAGACATGTTGCGCCAGACTCGCGTCTCTTGTACCAGTAACGCGATAAGACACCAACCAATTTGGGGATCAGGGATTCCATATTTCTGGAAAATTTCTAGAATTCATAACTAGCACGAAGAATAACTAAATAGTAGACTATGATAGGCGTCACAAGAGCTATAGTTACAATAATCAAGACGCAGCTAATTGTCTGCTTCATCGTATGGCTGTTGACCATTATACAGCGTCTTCACCTTCCTTGTAAAGTCGATCCAATAAACAGTATTTACCATTTGTGCATTGCGTATCCTCTATAATCCATCATTTTATTGCAAAGGATTGCCGAAGAGACGGGCTCTGATAGGCATGCACTCACAAAAAGTATTAAAATGATAATGAATTCCCATTTCAGAAATGAAGAACAACAACAGCAGAACCAAGAAGAAAAACGTCCTCAATCGAATCATAATCCGCAGTGGCGTAGGTTTCTTCGTGCAATGGAAGTGCGACATATGCAGCTCTCTTCACAGAACACTCAAAGAGCTGAAGTCGCACAAGAAAGAGATTCACGCATACTAGTGAGGTCCTGTTTCTTTCCTTACCTTCCATCACGCTAGCGTCGCCCTTGGCTGGCCCGCTTTACTATACACGGTATCAATCTACAATCTCTTTCCCAGTAGTGAGTCTCAGATTTTCGCATCACCGTCGTCGTGAGCCTAGCGCAATGGACCTCCCATGGACCCGAGTCTGATCTATACTTTTGAAGTTTACTTCTTCAACATATATGATTGACAAGGCAACTATGAACTCGTTCTATATCGAAGTGACGACGATATCACAAAATTGAACCAGTATGATCCAAAAGAGGTTGATGCTGTGCACCATGCTCTAATTACCCTCATCAATCTTGCAAGATCTTCTCCTGAATCACGCCAGCAACATCTCTCTACATGCAGCAGCCCTTAATGGTCAAGTGCGCCCATATAGTACATGTCTTCCAAAGAGAATAGGACGGTTGCTCAAAGATTCATTGAAGAAATCTTTAATGATAGGAAAGCAGAGATGACAAGCAACCTTTTTTCATCTGATATAATCTACTACGGGATGGGCGAAGTTGTCCGGAGTGTTAAAGAATTTAAACGATGGGTGGCGGAGGATCTTTCTGCTTTTCTTGTTATGAAGATCACAATACTAGATGATTTCGGGAACAACAAAGTTGCTATCAGATGGAACCTAGAGGCTAAACAAGAGAAAGACTTTGCGGAATTTCCCGCTACGCATAAGATGCTCGAAACTCAAGGTGTTGATACTTTTCATTTTGGAAACGGGATCAAAGAGGCTTGGATCGTGTGTGATCTATCGGTGTTGTCCACATAGCAATGACACCAACCTTTCCAACTCGTCATCTTATACATAGAGACATGGATAAAAATCGAGCCCTATTTACAGCAAAGCGGCACTGCATACTGCGAGTTATAACCGCGGCAATAATGCCAAAACAATTGCTATTGGGCTTGACATGTCCCTACAATCTTAACAATCCCGCCTTGATCTTATCAAACTCGTCTTATGTTATTACACCTCTGGCCTTGAGTTCAGAGATCTTTCATAATTCTTGAATCAGGTTCTTTTCCGTCTGTTGGACTGTCCCAGCAGCCTGCGATCTTTTTCTGTTGCAGCAACAAGAACAGGATAATCTCCATAGGGATATCCCTCAGGAAGGAGAAAAGAAGGATTCTTACCTTTTTACCAATCTAATCGGACCAACAATTACTATTCCAACCTGTAAGATCATGATGTGAATTATTACAGAAACTGTGAGGGTATACACCATAATTGTAAAGTACCTGTCCATATTGGCTATTACCTTGGTCGTCAGTCTCATTCCAAATATCACCAAGGCAATCCCAAGGGAAAATATGCTTAACGCGCTGTAGACACCTTGTGCAGCCAGCTTAGTCAAAGTCAGGTTAATCTCACTCAAAATATCTATTTCACGCGCCGTCATGTTTTCACCTCTGATATATCATCCCGGCCGCTTCGCAGCATGTTCCGAATATCGCCCACCAACATCATAGAATTTTACTGAGCGTTTGCCCTTTCAACACGTGATCCAAGGTCAACGCTGATTAGGAATGAAATTGCCATTTCAAAATTGTTGCAGACATAGCAAGTTGTTCAAGCTGCATTGACAAACACATTCTTGGAGGAGATGAATAATCAGCTTCGCTAAATGTGTCCTAGGGTTTTTCCCCTGAACCGCGAGTTTTATTGTAGTTTGCTGTTCCACTCTTTGTCAAGTC
>DATLXY010000052.1:0-4554 GCA_035575335.1 Nitrososphaera sp.
TGCACCGGAATCTCTTTCCAGCCTCCGCAATAGCTAGTACCTGCTCGGGCCTGAGCATAGAGAGCAGAGGGTCGGTCGGTTCTTTTTTGTACGTGCAGTAAGTGCAGGTGTCTCTGCAGAGGTTGATCAGATTAATGAACACCTTTCTTGAATAGGTGATAGCACCGGGTCTCGTCCTATCCCTAATCCTGCCGGCCGTCTCAACGAGCACGTCTGTGGGGCATTCCTGCATCAGCTGATTTGCCTCGGCCGGGCTAATCACGTCTCGGCTAAGAATTTCAGAAAGAGCGGCATGAAGAGAATGACTGGATAGCAAGCTTGGTACCAAAAGACTACTCTTGCCCATTACTAATAAATGATCTTACTAGGGCATTGTCTGCTGGCTCGGCCTGGCCCCCAAGGTTGTGGTAATCTGCATCTCCTGCCCGTCGCGGAGAATTGTCAGAAGGAGCTCGTCTCCTACGGACTTTTCCCTCTGGAGATAAACGAGGATATCATCTATCTTCCTCACAGTCTGGTTGTCGATGCCGATAATTACATCGCCGCCCAATCTTACAAGAATGCCGTCGACGGTAGCATCCTGGGTGCCTGCCCTGATGCCCGCTTGTTCCGCAGGGCTCCCGGGTACCACTTCCATCACCAGAAATCCACGTGGCTCTTCAAGTCCCAAGCGCTCGGCAATTCCGGGAGTCATGTCCCTTCCCGCGACGCCGAGCCACGGGTGCTGGAACGACCCTGTGGTTATGAGTGACGGTACGACCTTCGCGATAGTGTTTGACGGGATGGCAAAGCCAACACCTGCGAATTCGCCTGTTCTTGAGAATATTGCAGAATTGATTCCGATGACTTCGCCCCTCATGTTAAGCAGCGGGCCGCCTGAATTGCCGGGGTTAATCGGGGCATCCGTCTGGATAACATCGGGTATCGAAAAGTCGCCAGCCTCCTGCGCAGGTATGAGCCTACCGACACCGCTGATGATGCCAGAGCTCATAGAACCGGAAAGCCCAAATGGATTGCCAATCGCTGCGACCTGCTCACCAACCCTGACAGCTGACGAATCACCGAGGGGCAGCGGGTTCAGCTTCTCCTGCGGTACGTCTTCTACGTATAGGACGGCAAGGTCCGTGTATGGGTCGGATCCTATCAGCGACGCGCGGTAAACAGTGCCATCAAGAAAGGTCACATCAAGTCTGCCTCCGCCGTTCACCACATGATAATTGGTGATGATGTGACCGTTGGTGTCATACACAAAGCCCGAACCTAACCGTGAACTGAACAGATCTGTTTCGCGGCTATCTGTGATCTGAACCACGGATTTTTCCGCTCGTGCAAACAGCTCGGGTAGCGTGAGCTCTCTGTCGGATGCTTCGACCGTGCTTATCTGACCGATCTGAAAAGCGGACTCATTCAGGGCTTCCCGGTCAACGCCGGCATTATTGTTCCTGCCGCCTGTATCAACAAACTCCTCGGTAAATGGAACCCTAAAGTCGTTAAACTGTGAATATGCAAAAAGTATAGCAGCTACGCCAGTAATGATCGCAGCCACCAGAATGGCCTTCTTCATGGTCATCGAAAAAGATGACGCAATTATCTAATAATTCTTTGCCCGAGCCAAAAATTATTGCGGCAGCAGCCGATCCCTGTTGTGATCGGCATCATCTGCTGCTCGCATATGGCGCGTTCATGGCGATATGGCGCGGCTGTTGATCCTCTTCGAGGAACTCAGTTATGCGATTGTAGTAAAGCAGGAACTCCCTACCTTTTTCGGTCGTTCTGTACACTACACCGTCCGGGCTAACGTCCTGCGTAATCAGCTTCTTTTGAATCAGTTCACCTAGATAAAGGTGCACCTGCTCGTAGCTTAGGTTCGCCCTGTACATGATGTGGGTCTTCTTGATCCCCGAAGTAGCTAGGGCCAGCACGTCGCCCATAATCTGGATCTTGCCTCTGTTGCTTTTTCGTTCGGTCATCATTTCTACCACTGTAACATAATCTAGCTACAGATTAGGTGTGTGGCGTTTCACCTCATAGAAACGGCCGTTCCACCGATTTATACTATGGGATGTTAGCTAAGAGGGTTCTGTTTTTCTCCTACAGTATACGTTCTGTCGCGCCAGGTTACCGCTCCTTTCTTCCGGGCATCGGCAAGTGCCGAAAGAAATCCGGCAGAGATGATTGCGCCGCTCAGTGGAGCTGCGAGGGCATAGGCAGGACTCTCAAACACCCCATGCCTACATTGGACTGCCGTCGTGGCCATTATCAGGCCGACGGCGGCAAGCTGAACGTCGATCAGAATTTGGAATGACATGTTATTCGCAAGAACGGAAAATGGAAGGTATGGCAAGAACGCGAAGGGGGCAAACAGGATAAAAAACACGGCAACTGTCATCAGATAGGCGCCCACCCTATTCTGATGATAGATGGGAATCATCAGCCTGCGCAGCCCATGCCAGAGCGTCTGCAGGTCCCGGGCCCAGACCGCCTCGACTTGCTTCTCGCCTCTCACCATCTTTAACCGGAACTTGCCTTCCTTAACCTTGCTCCCAAGCGCACCGTCCTCCACAAGCTCTTGCCTAACCCCTTCATGGGTACCTACGGCTTCGTAGGTCCTCCGCGTGATTGCAAAAAAACTCCCGAAAAAGTAGCCGGTCTTTCTATTCGGATCGTTTACGCGCAGCGGCGAAAAGCGTGTATGCAGGAATGTTGCCAAGGCTGGCAGTGTTATCTTTGTCCAGAAATCGTTGCAGATGAGCTTTGGTATCGCGGTAAGCGCGTCTAGGTTCTGAGAAAGCATCTGCGCGACCGCCATCGACATTGCGGACCGGGAATGCTTGGTGTCGGCGTCAGTAAATAGCAAAAGATCGCCCTTAGCATGCTTGTAGCCCTGGTGGCAGGCCCAGTTCTTCCCAGCCCAACCTTCGGGTTTGGCCGGTGCTTCGACGTACACGACTCGGGGATCCCGAGCGGCATATCCTTTCATTATTTGGCCGGTTCCATCTGCCGACGAGTCATTAATCGCTATGATTTCAAAGTTAGGATAGTCTTGGGCAAGCAGGCTATCCAGACAGCGCGAGACGTAGCGCTCCTCGTTTCTTGCCGGTAGGATCACGCTCACCTTTGGAAGATGAGTGACAGTCGTAATACTGCCGCCGGGTGGCGACGATTCCAGTGTCGGAGCCTGCCTGAAAGATTTTGACATGTAGGCAATAAAGTAGATCCAAACGCCGACGATCCCCCCCATAATCGCGGTTATCACAAGATTGGCTACGGTGAAAGCGAGCTCCATCGGTTAACCTAGCAAGAGATACGATATTTATTCGACTGCCCTGGCAATCCTTGCGAGCGCTTCCTCTGTTCCTTCAGCGATGTGTTTTTTAACCATCCCTGTGAACATTCCGAGAAAGCCGGCCAGCTTGATATCCCAAACAACGTCGATCCTCGTCTTTTCCCCGGACAGGCTGAGGCTTATGACCTTGGTCCCCCTGAACGGTCCCTCGATAATGGAAATGTCTACGGATTTTTTCGGGTTCAGCACGACCATCTGGCGGCATTTCGAATCTCTGAATGCGATCGTAACTTCGCGTTCTATCGTGTTGCCGTTCCTGCTAATGTTCTTCACGGTCTTAGTACCGTGCCAGTACTGGGGCTCGTTATCGACATCTGCAATAACTTCCCACACCCGGTCCAATGGAGCCGAGACCTCGCGGCTCGCACTAATTGTCACCATTTTCCTGTGACACCAGCGTGAGCTATATTTTCTATCTAGTTGTATGTTAGTTTAACTTAGGCCAGCCTAATTATGCTGACCTAACTATGAGGATACTAGGCCTAGCTACGATTATCATGGATACAGTCCTGATGACCTCACTCCCGTCATCAATTCCATCGTTTTACCAGTAAAGCACTGATCATGTGGATTTTTCTGCCAATCTGGAATACATCAGAGGTCATCTCGCAGAGGCGACTGCTAACAACAGACAGGCAATTCAGAGCTTGCTATTGCGCATGAAGGCCATCCTGTCCACGACGCATATTCCCTGATAGAAGGCGACCTGGTCAAACACAATGCAGATCTCAAAAAGGAGATCAAAAGTGCCCTTATTGACCTTGTCGACCACATAAACGGCATGTCCGTGAATAAGTCCAGATAGCAGTGGCACACATCAGCACGTTGCTTGAGAGGGCGAGGACTTCTGTTTTGAACCAGAGTGAAAGAGACGACTCGTCATTCAATGCACAGGTGGCGATAGAAGTGCTTGAAACCGCGGAGCACGAATATGAAGAGGCTGCAGAGAATGGGACGATAGTGGAAATGTAGATATCAAGACTGTACTGTGTTCATTGCCTTGGCGGAAACACTATTCTTCGATAAGAACAGGGATGCCTTCTCAAGAGGCTGAAAATGGAGATCGCACGTGTTTACGCCTCCTAGACGTACTTCCTGTCCTCTTCTATGATAGAGCCCCCTTATCTTCCACGTCTTCACCGAAGTCATGATGTTGCCGAACATCTTCATCCCCTTCTCTGTCTTGAGCTTGACCGTTATCTTCCGGT
>DATLXY010000053.1:0-8221 GCA_035575335.1 Nitrososphaera sp.
GCTTGAAGCGCTAAAAACTATCAATGGAGGGGTACAACATTGACAAAACAAGCTCGAGAACACTATAATGGAGAACAGAAAGCAACAGCAGAATATCGTAGCACCGTCATACAGATCAGATCTGAAAGGTTTGACTTGGACGCTAAAAAAGGTCTAATAGAACAGACGATTAGCAAATTGGATTCGTATCTTGATACTTTTATTCCCAAAGGTAGAAGAGGAACTTCTAAACATTCCCTGTTGGGCCCAGCTGGAAAACTGATAGGTATGATGCGTTCTGACAAACTCGCAACAAAACAAGCACTAATCGGTCAAATAGTCTCTATCCATGAAAATACTGGAAATAGAATCACTGTTGATGGAACTAAAAGGCTAGAGGAAGCAGTAGAAAGCATACTAAGAACTATGGCCGATGTACCAAAGACCAAACGCCTTAGAGTATTATCTGAAATTGATTATGGTTTATACTTTACAAGAAAAAGAAAGTTACTCGAATATCTAGACGACATGCAAAAGAGATGGACTAAATTCCTCCAAGATAAATACAAGAATAATATCAATGATCTTAATATGGCGTGGGGCTTATCTGACCAGACAGATATCAAACCACTGGCAGACTTTCAGAAATTAATGCCTCCTACTATGAGTTTTCAGAGAAAAGTAAGTAATCTCGAACAAGCAAAAAGGGATATTGAGGAATTTAGAAACCGTGCAAGAATAGAATTGGTGGAAGAGGAAGAAGAGCTCGGGGAAGGGGCAGTTGGCGAGGAGACTGAAGAATAATGGGCGGTGCGCAGGAAGAAAAACCGCCAGAGATACCTGAGGATCTAAAAACATTAAATGATTATTTTGTATCTCAACCTGAGCCTCTGCGTGAGACGCTAACTATACAGCTGGTAATGGCTAGAAACGTGTTGGACTACATGGTGCTCAGAACCGAAGACACTAGAGAGCTTAACACTGCCGCTACACCGCTCTCTGTTGACAACCCAGAAGCTGCATTGCGGGTAGTATTTCTTGGAGGTAAGCAAAAAGCTGCAGAGACAAGAAAATTGGGTGAAATTCTGCGAACTGCAAATAGAGTAAACAAAAGAGATCCGCCGGTATGCTTCCTCAAAGATAAGCTCTGCATGCACTGCCCACGCTGTGCACTTTTTGGTGCGGTAACAGTAAAAGGAGGAAACCAAGACATGAACTTTAAACACAGAATAGAATATTCAAGTGCGTTCTCTTTACTGCCATATGAAGATATAGAGGAATCCTTAACTTTCAATGCGACCGATGAAGCCACCACTAGAGTTGGTCAAGCATTAGGAGAAACGCCATCCGTAGCGCCAGCCAATATATTTCCTAGTATTGTTACACTCAATACAGTAACATGGAAAGAATTTGTATTGGCTGTGAAAACACTGCTGGCAACTAAATCTTATGGTGCAGAAGGAAGAACAAAAGGCGACGCGCATAATGTCATACTCGGAATTGTAGCCGGCTGGGAGGAAATAATTTCACCACTAGAGCTAACCTTGGAATTATACAAAGTATATGATGACAAGAAAGACATTGATAGCGCCGCCGTTTACTCAATCTTAAACTCCTACAAGAAAAAGTCGGCCTTTGTTAATAAGGTAACTGTACTTGACACAGAGCAAGTATCTAACATATGTAGAGCTATTCAAGAATTTGAGCTGACAAAAGGATTTCTTAATGAAGCCTATACAGACGTAGAAACATTTCTGAATAAGGCAACCGCGTTAGATAAACCACAATCTGTCAGTGCTTCACCAAAGGTCAGAAAGGGAAAATGAACCTGAGCCTCTTTAGGGTCATCCTTGAGGTTCAAGACTTTTACTTTTTCGCATCCTTTGATTATAAAATTGGTTTAACCCAAGATGCCATCCACAATTACTCTTTGATGTATGCACTTTGGAATAAGGCCAGATTTGCATCTAGGAACACGCCGCATTACCTTGAGGATCTGCCTTCCATGGAATACTATACCACGCCAGCTAGACCAATTGGTTCTCCAGATCTTAAGAGGTGGAGAAATCATAGACCCACTCATTTCGATCGCGTTAGAGTTACATACAACAGTCTTACGGAGATTTCTGCAAGCAAGATGGAACAAGTTACGATCAATATCCCACTTATTAGCAATTACTACAAATTTCCACCACTGACCAATTACGAATTTTATCTTTTGTCTCCTCATGAACCAAAGGGATTGATAAGGATAGGCAAAAAACTCTCTCCAGCCAGACTCAAAGTAAAAAGACTTGATAATTTTACAATTAGACGTGAGAAGTATAAACATAGACCGGACCACTTTGTCAATATGTCAGACATACCAAAAGGAACTAGATTTCTCGAGGGTACCATTATGTATGGCTTCCCAACTCCGCTAGTTGCTAACGCGGTATTGGAATCAGATTATTATATAGAAGTTTCACAGAATAACGAAACGAACACAATTCAGCTACCAAGTGTAGACCGATATCCTACAATATCAAATTTAGTCAATTAATATTATGCAAAATCAACAATCAATCTTGGTCAAAGGACAGACATTTCCACTGCTAGATGTGCCGGATTTCAAGCTTCCATTACTACCACATCAAGCATATGCAGCAGATTGGATTGATTCAGATTCGAAATCATTGATAATACAGGCTCCTACAGGAAGCGGAAAGACTCTAGCGGCATTATCCAGCGTATTGAGGATAGCATCAAAAAACAGGAAAGCAACAGCCACATTCCTTTATCCAACTAATGAACTTATCAAGAATCAAGTTGCCAGTATGTCTAAAAGCCTAACTGAATTAGGGCTTAAACCACGTGTCTTTGGAGTATCTCAATATCCAGGAAAGGAGGATTACAATATAGCAATAATTGAAGGCACAGGTGAGGTTTTACACGCTCTAGCCTTCAGTAATTCGGGTCTTGGAAATACCAGATTCAGAACCTTTGGAAGCATACTTGCAAATTTGTTAGCACACACGGCTTGGATAAAGATTCTTGCCACAAATCCAGATTCGCTATACTTAGTGATTTCCGCGAAATATGGATCCTCTGCTCAAATCCTAACAGAAATAGCAGATGCAGATATTTTTGTGATTGATGAGTTTCATGCTTACTATGGTGTATCATTAGCAAACCTAATCTACACACTGAAGATGATTGATCTATTGGGCAGATCAAAGAGGTTTATCTTCTTAAGTGCCACTCCATCGGTTAACCTATTTAATATCGTCAAAAAGATGTTTGGTGAAGTAAACATTGTAAAATTATCTGATTTAGCCACACAACAACAACGACAGTCCTTAAATCTAAATCATAATGAATGTGGAGCCAGAAAGGTCTCCCACGACGTTAGACTTTCTTTGCTACCTGCGAGATCCATTGACAATATCGAGTATTTGAGGAACCTTGTTCTGCAAATAGTCAACAAAACAAACAAAGATAATGAGACAGTACCGTGTGTACTAATACTCAATTCTGTGCTTGACGCAGTGTCTATTGCAAGAGTTTTAGAAAACAGTGGGTTACAAGTAAGTCAAGCACATGGCTTAATCCCAAAACATCAAAGAAAGATTCATGGTGACGTGGTAGTAGGCACATCTGCAATAGAACTTGGAATAGATTTCCAAGCACATTCTGTCATCTTTGAAGGAAAGGATGCATCATCGTTTCTACAACGGTTCGGAAGAGTTGGAAGACATTTTGAAGGTAATGCAATAGGATTTGTGCCTGAACGAATACTACAGAATGGGTTATCTAGCAGGTTTGAGCGAGAAGACTTTGAAAAATACGTTAATGATGTTCTAATCAATAATGACAATTATGCTGAATTCATAGAAAGTCAAGTGGGTATGGAATTATTGTCTGCGATAATCCTAAGCATACACCAAGGACTTGATAAGGTAAATGAGCGTGAATTGGCCAAAGAATCTAAGAATAAGATTTTGGATATTGGAAATCTCATAAGGGATTCACTACAAATTCCAAATATGGATCTGCGATTGGCTATGCACAGGTGGCTTGTTAAGAATCTAGCTTCCAAACCTGCGCAAAGAGGAGGCTCACATTCTGTTATTGTATTTCTAGAACCTTTCAATGCGGCTATTAATATTGACATAATAGATGCTTACAGAAAGCTTGATGGCATAATGGAATTGGATACCAATAGTGCAATTGATCTTGTAG
The DNA here is from genome assembly GCA_035575335.1 of Nitrososphaera sp. Taxonomy (GTDB): domain Archaea; phylum Thermoproteota; class Nitrososphaeria; order Nitrososphaerales; family Nitrososphaeraceae; genus Nitrososphaera. The sequence continues at coordinate 4,201 of DATLXY010000053.1, forward strand.
ACTACAATGGCGTAGACAAAGAATCAAAAGCATTGCTCTTATACGGTATAAGCACCGGCATTAAAATACTGAAAAGCAGCGGTATTTTGGAAACTAAAAATAATGTAGAATTAGCTGTTTCTACTGATTCTTATGGTGTCAAAATAACTAACGCTGGTAACCCTATCGTATTGGTGGTAAACGGACAGCCAGAAACACTAACTCAAACCATCCTCACAGATTCGATATATTCTATTTCAAATCACTATTATGATTGGCGTTTTAATCCTGTCAAAGTTTATGAATCTGCAAACAGCTATGCGACTATCGGCGCAAATTCTATTATTTCAAATTGGTTATTCCAGAGAGCTTGATTGTATATTCAATGTGTTGCATATACAATTACTCCCGGTCTGACTGCCTCTTGTTATGCAACAAAAACGAAAAGTAATTATTTGAGAATATCGCTTCTACCAAGCGTCTAATGCACCAAAACGTTGCATAACTTGTTGCATAGTCGCGAAGCTTCAAACTAGCCATGAAAATATACAGTTGCTAAACTTTTACTTCGACCTTCTTCAAGTAACACTAACAATTTTTCCGACTTTATTATCTGTTATTTGGTATATCTATCCCCCTACCAAGCCACCGATTCTGTCAGTTCTAGGCGTAATTGCAGTTGATCAAAAGAGGTTGTCTGGCTAATGGTTCAGGCTTTCCAGACAAGAAAAAGCAGGCTAAGGGTCAAGGGATTAAAAGTCAAAGACAGAGAAAAGATCAAAGAAGCTATTGCGATCAGCATCCAAAAGGGCAATTATACTAGGCAGGAAATCGGCCTTGACATTGGCAAAGATCACAGCACCGTATCGCGCTATTTGTCAGAGATGGAAAATGATGCAAAGTGGGGAATAAAGCGCGACGTAAACGGCGGCATAGTGTTATCGCTACAGCAGCAATTAGCAAATGAATATGCCAGGCTCCAGAAGGAAAAGTTCAGCCAGCTTCCATCAATTCAAAAGTGGTAACCTATCTGAAATCCGGCAAAGTACCAGCTACAAGAATCAGGTACATGACAAACATCATTCACGGAATATCTGACCAGCTAATGGTCATGCCGGAAACTCTGGTCAGTCATGGTGTGCCAATAGATTCCGCAAAGCGAAAAGAGATAGCGATAGAATACTGGCGTAATTTCCTTGCATGGTTCAATACCGTATACCCACAGATGCAAAGGACCAATACTATTAACGCTTATCGCAGTTTCCTTGCAGCTCACAACATCAACTTTGCACATGGCGAAGGCAAGCGCTATGGTTTGTCAACTACGCCTGAAAGATTGGGCGAATACAAAGACATTATGCTAGTACCTGATCAGATTGAGAAAATAAACAGATTGCTTGAAAATGAGAGTGATTGAGAAACTTGGAGCTTTATGAATATCGATCTGCATATTGGAGCCAGAGCTTTTGGAATGACATCAATGAGGTGGGATAGGGTTGTACTGTCACCATTATTCAGAGTTGAGCAGTTTGAGCCAAAGATAAAGAAAGGAGATTGGTATTTGACCAGAGAAGGTAAGTGGTGGGTCAAGTACCCAACTGAAGAATGCAGAGCTGTCGTTGAAACTGCTTATGATAGATTACCGAAAGATAGAAGGTTCCTGTTCTTTGAAGATGCCAAGAGTGACAAGGCAAACGCGCTGCAAGCTTCTTACTTTATGTCAAGGATGGCCGCCAAGTTCAAGAAGATATTCTCGGGGCTAGACAGAAACAGTTGGCTAAACAAAAAGACACGGATTTACGCGCTAGGAGACGGGCTGTACTTTAATGGACATCCATTGCATCTCATGAGACACACAATGGCTCAATATTATCTAACAGCAACAAACTGGTCCCTTGCATACGTAGCAAGCTTGGGCGGGTGGGAAAACACAGAGGTATTGAACAAGTGCTACGGGGGTATCACTGAGCACATTAAAGCACAGGTGGTCAAATCTTTGCACGTCAGATTTGATACTTTGAACCTTGGCCCTTCTATCTCTATATGATTATTGTGATCGACACGTCTCTGTCATGTATAGACTAGAGGTTTCAGGTCTCATATAGGTGCGAGCATTCTTTTTAAGAAAGAGAAAAGCCAGCGGTGCGGCTAAAGTCCTTATCCATTCTTCGAGCACGTAAGTGTACCCGCTTGATTCAGGAAGTTGGGAGAGACCTGCCTGAAGCCTAGATGATCTAATCGAATCAGAGCTGCGAATTACGTCGCCTTGCGGGCCCTAGATTTCCGAAGAAAGTACCATCCAGAAATCGCCGCGCCAGCGGCTATAGGCAATGCAACACCGACCGCCAGAATCAAAGGCATTTCATCATTTGGGGGGTTTCCTTCGGCACAACAATGTTTGATCCTCTTCCCAAACAGCTTGGACAGTCTGGCGAATTTGAATCGATCGGGGTTGTTGTCCTATTCGGGATTTCTAGTATCCGTGCACTCGGCTGCAGCTTTACGCTTCCCGGTTCGAGAAACCGGACTTTGAACTCATAAGGAACCCCTTCAGTTGCCGGCAGGAGGAAATCCGAAGGGGGGTCCATTTCCTCAACTACCCAGCCGCCGGATTCGCTCCCGTCTGATACGAGAGACAACTCCACAGTCATGTCTACATCAATTAGACTCTGAACTGAGCCTTTCAACGTGATCGTCTCGCCGGCCGTTATTGTAATGCGTGATGGCTCCTCATTTTCAAACTTAAGGAGAGAAGATGATGCACCCGCATCGGATTCCTGAGCGATAACCTTCCCAACACCAAAGGTCAGAGGCAGGAGTAATGCAAGTGTAAGCACGACACTCCGGTCGAACAATGTCTTTGTTATCAAGAGCTTTCCGTACAATTTCAAGGTTATTCAGTCCCGTTCTATAGTCTGTTTCAAAAAAAGTGGGGAAGTGCCCCTACCACAGCTGTTGTGGCAGGGTGTGGCATCTCTGGCCGCCGCAGTTTGTATAGTCCCATTCCACAATTCCTGCACTGTAAGAGCCATCCGTCAACTGGGCCTTGGCATAGGCGTCGTAGAATGAGAACCCTCCCAACGTAACCAGACGTCGTGCGTTAGTATTGTCGAACCACCATCCCACGAGGTTGCCTGAGTCGCCGTAGGTCAGGTAGGCGTCCTTGCTGCTCACGTTTGTCCAAGATGATGAGCCCTGAAGCTTGTATCTGATTGTGTCCTGCTTGACCTTGAAGTTCGTCGGCTCTGTCACTTCAGTTTCTATGCCAAACTGGAAGAACTTGAAGGTGTTGCTGCTAGGGTTGCCACTGTAGCAGGCGCTGCCCGTGCATTTTCCGTATAGGAAGCGCGTTGTCGGCTCCCAGCTCTTCTTCAAGTGAACGCTCGCGCTGCCGAACGAGGTTCCGTCTGTTTTGTAGATCACGTGGTCGAAGTACAGCTGAGTCTGGCCAGCGTTATAGTAGATGTCAGTAGTAGCTCTGGAGAACTGGCTCTTTGGGACCATCTGCAACGCGATTAAGCTGTCTTGCTCACCGTAGGAGGTCTTTGCCTGGTTCGGACCCCACACTTGGTCGTTGGTGTAAATATAACCGTCAATGTCCCACTGAAGCACGCCCTGATAGTTGAACCCTGACACCGCTTACTCCTCCTGTTGTCCCTTCGATGGAAAGGACTGAAAGCAGGTCTTCATCTATGCTATTATTGCCGTCCTCATCGGTGAAGTACTGTCGAATGTAAGCTTCTCCTATGTCGCTGACTGTGGTTCCGTCGATGCCGTATCCTGCAACGTACGGCTGGTCCGCGAATGCGAACTGGATTGTCATGGGCGCGGTCAACATCACCATCATCGCGACGGCGATAGGTGTGCCAACTATGCCTAGTTTTTTCGGCAGTTCTACTCAGTCACCACCATTGCTGTCTGACAGAAAATTACTACCTAGTTCAACGACCTTGACGGTGCGCTCGTCATTTTTACGATCATTATATGGGCTATCCTTGATGTTGGGACGGTTAGGTAAGTTATTACTATCATCGAAGTCATT
>DATLXY010000054.1:0-3329 GCA_035575335.1 Nitrososphaera sp.
CAATATTACGAGGTCCATTGCATCGGTCTCTAGATGTGTTGGAAGAAAGCCTCGGGCGGGATTCGGACCCGCGACCTCTACCTTACCAAGGTAACGCTCTACCAGGCTGAGCTACCGAGGCTCTGCCTCTAATGCAATTGAAAAACCCTATAATAATTATTGGAATGTAGGAATGCGCCAACGAGGGTTAGCGGACGATCCGGTTGTAAAAACCAATAATAATCGCCCTTGACTACTGCCCTGCAAAATTATTTTATTTTAGTTAGAGTATGTTCTGGAGCATGGCCACATCTCCGACCACAGATCCGTCAAGCGTGGCCACAACGCACCTGTCGACCCCTGATTGTATCACCCTTGTAATAATTGGCGAAATCGACTTTTTGTAATAATGATCTCCTGACACGTAGAGATGTGGGTTAAAACTAGGTACTACGATAATCTCTATTGTACCTTCTTCAGCTGTAGATGGAAAGAGAGCTGTCCTTCGGGCTTGCATGTATATCCAGACCCTCTCCCCGTTTACTGTGCTCCCCCTCTTTACAAACACCGGGTGGACATGTCCCATAATTATTCGGGTAACATTTGATCGCACGTCGGAGGGCATCGAATGCCCGTGCACAAGCAGAGTATCTCCTCCGATGGTCATCCCCTTGACGCTGACAGAAATAACGTTGGGAGGTAAGAGGTGTCTGATGTTCCCATCGTGGTTTCCAGGAACTACATAGACATCTGCCTTTGCGACAAGCCGGCGAAAAAATACAGGTATTTCATCCCATTCCTGCTTGCTGATCGAGCTAACTGAATGTTTGACATCGCCTAGCAGTACGATGGCGTCGGCCTGCTCACGCTCTACCAGCTGCAGCAGCTGGTCGGCCATACTGGGGACAATGCTCGGCATGGAGATACCCTTGTTTATTAGCTCTGCTTCGAGCCCAATATGGAGGTCTGTGACTACGATATACCTGCGGTCGTCTTCGACCAACAGCGCGGCATGGGGATAGAGTGGTCGTACTTTCACGCTTTTTATAATCATAAAGGGCACATAAATAATCAGTGTGTCGAGGATCGACGAAGTCGTAGAGTCAGGTGGCGTAAAGCAAATAGTATTCCTTCCAAGCGGCAAGAAGCTTTGGATCGTTGTCGGCAAAGACAATGAGTACTGGGCTGACCCGGATATTGGATTTTGTTCATGCAAGGACTATTATTTTACCACCCTTTCGGGTAAGGGCGAGTGCTACCACCTAAAAAGCATAAGAAAGGCAATTTCGGAAAGCAAGTTCATAGTCATTGATTTTACGGATAGTGAATACACAGGGTTCCTCCAGGCCATAGCCGAGGATAACATCAACCTCTTAGGCCGCAGTTGAAGTCTGCGTAGTAGTGGTTCGCGGTGGCATCTCTGTAGTTGCGTTGCTAGTTCCGGGAGTCTCTGCACTCGTTCGAGCTTCGCCGCCTTTGCGGCCTATGGTAGAGTAGTATCCAGCTCCACGTTCTTGCTTTACTGTTTCGCCTCCACGCTTGCCGATCTCGCTATAGAATTCCGTGCCGTAGCGCTCCTTTACGGCTCCCCCGCCTTTTTCGCCTATCTCACGGTAGAATTCAGATCCGTAACGCTCCTTGACCACCTCACCACCTCGTCTTCCGGCCTCAGATAGCCCCTCACGGTCTTGCGCCCTGGCTTCTCCGCCTGCCTTGGCTACTCTTAACCTAGTTTCCGGATTGGCTGCTGCAAGTCCTCTTTTCTGGTGTGGTGCAATGCCACCCTTTCTCGCCACTCTTTGTCTAGTTTCTTCATTCGCGGATGCTAGGCCCCTCCGGGCGCGTCCGTTTTCGGCTTCTGAGCTCATGTCAAATAGACACCCATATCGCTTAAAAGGGCAAGCGAATAAAGTAAGAGAAACATAATCAAACAATTTATTATCCGATTGTTTTTACTGGCAGCGTGGTGGGGACGGAAAACGTTCTCGTTGTCGGTTCGGGAGGCCGGGAGCACGCTCTGGGCTGGAAGGTATCGCAAAGCAACCGGGTCAGCAAGGTGTACTTTGCTCCCGGAAATGGCGGGACAAGTGAAAATATCAATATCAAGTACAACGATATCTCTGCTCTGGTGTCATTTGCAAAGGAGAAAAAGAACAATCTCCTTACAATAGTGGGCCCCGAAGAACCACTTTCGCTCGGCATTGTCGACGCTTTTGAGAAAGAAGGATTGCGAATCTTTGGACCAACTAGGGCTGCTGCAATGCTTGAAGCTAGCAAGGCATTTGCCAAGGACTTTATGCGGGATGCGGGCATCCCTACGGCAGATTTCGCGATCTTCTCTGAGGCAGACAAGGCACGCGACTACGTTTCCAAGCAAGACAGGCCGCTTGTCGTAAAAGCTGACGGACTTGCTGCGGGCAAGGGTGTTGTAGTTTGCGATAATGCGGACGAAGCTGTCGCGGCGATCGACAGGATAATGACCAGGAAAGAATTTGGCTCTGCCGGCGACAAGGTGGTCATTGAAGAACGACTGTACGGCGAGGAAGCATCCTTCATTGTACTCTGCGATGGGAAGAGAATAATGCCACTTGCATCAACGCAAGATCACAAGCGAGCTTTCGATGGAGATAAGGGGCCGAACACTGGCGGCATGGGGGCCTATTCTCCAGCTCCGATCGTCGACAGCGCACTCCATGAGAAAATAGTCAAGAAGGTGATGGAGCCTGCAGTGGATACAATGAGAAAACGCGGGACTCCATTCAAGGGTTTCCTCTACGCCGGTATTATGGTAGAAAGCACCGGCGAGCCAAAAGTACTGGAATTCAACGCAAGGATGGGAGATCCAGAATGTCAGCCAATAATGATGAGAATGAAGTCAGACCTCTACGACTACATCGATGCGGCCGTCGATGGCAGGCTGGACGAGATGCCTCCCATACAATGGAGAAACGAGACTTCGGTATGTGTTATCATGGCGTCGCGTGGATATCCAGGCAATTATGAAAAAGGCGATGTTATTGAAGGACTTGATTCTGATTTTGGCCCCGACATAAAGGTGTTTCACGCAGGCACTGTTCTCGATCAACAAAATAGAGTTGTAACAAATGGAGGTCGCGTCCTTGGAGTCACGGCACTTGGTAGCGATATTAGGGAGGCGATAGACAAAGCGTATTCTGCGGTCAGAAAGATCCACTGGGGAGATAACGGGCACTACTACCGGACAGACATTGCAAGAAGGGCCATAGGACGTTAGCAGTAATGGATTTCATTCTCGGTTGCAACAGCATCGAGCTTCACGTCGTGACCGTTTCGAGGAAGCCTGCTCACCAATTGGAACGAGTAAGCTAGCC
>DATLXY010000055.1:0-3673 GCA_035575335.1 Nitrososphaera sp.
CTTGTAGTATGTCTTACTTGATACGCCGTACTTTCTTCTGCAGATGTTGGTGACGCTCTCCCCAGTACGTTCGTGTTCGTGGATAAGGTTGAATCTTGTCTCTTCTATCTCTGATGACACTTCCTAGCCGGAAGTGTTACCAATGTTGGTAATCGAATCTGTTACCTATGTGTGTGTAAGTACAACAGGTATGCAACCGCGGTTGAGTCACGCGCCACACGTCTATCCTTTTCGACGAACGCGACACGTAGGCCCGCCTACGGCTCAGCGTTCGCAACATCAAGACCCAAGCCGCTCCCAACCACGATCAGGTCGAATTCCTACACAAAACCCTATCAATGATATTTCAGATAAATGCGCTGTCACCGCAGCGTCGTTATCAAAGATATATTAGCAAGTGACTGGTAATGGTTTTCTCATAAGCGGAGGCTTGGAAAAAAGCTTGTCATCGTCACCGTCCCCTGACTTCAAAGGGATGCTGGAAACAATGCTCAGGCAAAGGCCCGAGCTCACTCCCGAACAGATACGGGAGATGATAGACGAAAAAAAGCGCAAGGTGGGTGCAGGCTATCTTACCGATCAGGGTGCTCTGTTTCTAGTCGCTGCCGATCTTGGCATATCATTTGAAAACCTTCCAAAGATCCAATCTGGCCTCAAGGACATTTACGTCGGGGCAAAAGAAGTCACGGTCGTAGGCAGGATAATGAATATCTACCCTGTTCATACTTTTACTAGGAGGGAGAGCAACGAGCAGTCCGTAACTAGGACGCTTGTACTCTACGACAAGGAGGCGAGGGTAAAGGTCAAATTGTGGGACAAGCAAGTCGGTGTTCCTGACGAGATGGGTCTACAGGCGGGTGACCTGATCAAGATAAGCAAGGGATACGTGAGAGCGGGACTTGACGGCAAGCCCGTTATCAACTTGGGGATCTATAGCACAATCGAGACCATGCCCGACGATCCTTCCATACCAAGCATCGATTCGCTTGAGACCACGGTTGACGACATAAATGGGCCGCAGGATATCGCTGTCATTAAGGGCATTGTTGCAAGCAATCCGCGGATCAGCGAGTTTGTCAATCTCCGGGGCGAGACTAGCAAATCCCTCCAGCTACAGATATCAAACGACTCTGGCAGCCGTACTCTCCGCGCCGTGATCTGGAATGTTGACGAAACAAGGTTGCCAAAGGTCTTCAAAATGGGTGCAAAGGTGCGCATGATAGGTGTGCGTGTAAAGCAGGGTAACCCCCAGTACGGCAACGGCGACTTTGAGATTCATGGAGATGAGGGCACAATACTCCAGTTCTCTGAAGCCCAGGAGGACGTCGAGGTAATGCCACTCAGGATCGTTTCTGTAGGTCAGGAAACCGGCAGGGGAAGCTTCCTCTGTCTTGCGGTCGACAGGGCCGGTAGAGCGCTTATTTTGACAGTCGATAACTCTCTTGCCAGCTCAGACATGATGAATGCAGGTACAATGATTGAGTGTGTTCCTTCTCGAATTTTTGGCAATACGGTCGTGCTGTCAAAGGATGATTCCTACATCAGGATTATGGACGACGACAATTCCTTCCCAACTCTAACAAAATTCGAGAAAAAGATCAAGGATATCCAGCCATCTCAGGAACCCTGCATTGTCGAAGCTATTGTGTTGCAGGCTCCCGAGACGACTGAAGTTACCACAAAGGCAGGCGAAACAGTACCGGTCACGTCAACATTGCTTGGGGACGACACTGGCGAAATCAGGTTGGTTGGTTGGCGCAATCAGAGTGCCGAGGTGAACAGACTAGGCGTTGGCGACAGGATAAAACTCGCAGGCGTTACTGCAGCTAACGGTCGCGAAGGCAAAGTTGAGCTGACATTCAGACCTTATTCATCTGTGACAAGGTTAAACTAAATTAGCCCTGGATCGCTTTTCCCATAATATTGACGGGAGTAAGGTCAGCGGCAGACCGTATAGCGTGGCAGGCAAGCGAACTGAAAGCAATGGTTCGCAGCCACTCTTCTAGAACTGACGAGAACTTTAAAGTCGGAGTTGAAATCGAGATTTGCCTGATAGATGCTAACGGTGAGCCTGTTGATGCCAAACCTACTATTGAACAACTCAGAAAGTACCACGATGTAGACTATGAATACGGAAAATGCCAGATGGAATACAAGACCGAGCCTGTTTCCTTTGACCGGCTGATTCGCCTCAATTCCCAGTTTGAGGAGTTTATTGAACACCTCGACATGATCGTAAACAAGGTATACCAACGTGATGTCATTCCCGTATTCCTTGGAGCAAACCCTTCTCCCTATGTGTTGAAGGACGGTTTGATAACGGAGAAGCCACGCTACATGCGGCTGGCAAGATGGCAGAAAAGGATTCATGATGTCGAGATCGATGGGCAAAAGATCAAGGCGCTCCATGCTGCAGCAGCAATTCAGGGTTTTCATCTCCACCTACAAGGCAAGAATCCCAACTTTACGGCTCAAATGTTTAACCACATTTTGAACCTCATTCCTTCAGCCATACTTCTTGGCGCCAACAGTAGGCTCCTTGCCGGCAGGGTGTATTCGATACACGAGCCGCGGATCTATCTGTACGACCAGACTGAGCAGCAAAATTCAGGGTTTCCAGGCATACCGAGATACCTTAGCGGCGTCGAAGATTACATTGACTATATTGTATCGAGAAAGCCTGTTATTGCCAAGGACTACTTTGAGCTCGTAAAAGAGAGGCACGACGATGCCCGGATCCGTTTGAATACCGGTTTTTATCGCGTAGAGACGAGGGTCATGTCGGTGCAGCCTACGCCGAGGACAATGATGGCAATTATCGAGTTCTTCGCCGGCTACCTTCACCGGGCAATCCATGATCAAAGAGTGCTGCGGCCGCTCGCATCTATAAGAGAGGAGCGGCAGGCAGTGGTCAGGTCAGGTTTCAATGCCCATACGCATTTCAACATCGTTGAAACGGTAAGGAACCAGCTAGACTATGCGAGGAAGGGGCTCGCAGACCTCGGTATAAAGCCTGACTTTTTGAACATCCTTGAAAAGAGACTTGAGAACAGGACGACGGCGGGCGATTACGTTGCAAGACTGTGGCAGTCAAAATTTAATGGAGATGTTCAGCGTACGCTGCAAGAAGTGGTGTGGTATGTCTGGCAAAAGTCGAAGATCAATAGTCCTTTTATATAGATGTCATGATATGCGTCTGCTTGATTCTGTGTGTCATCGTTAGTCATACGCATGGGTGCGACTTTTCTAGTGTCACTAATTGGCCAAAACAAGCAGTGCTGAAGTGAGGAGTTTTCTGGACATCCGGATGTATGCGAAGGGCAATCTGCATCGGAGCTATTTTGAAGTATCTGCGAATCCGGGACCGTACCAAAATCATGTCCCTAGTGGTCAAGACGGTTTCATTGGGGCGTACGCAGATACATGCCGCAAAATGTCTTGACCATGCATGAGCTGATGAGATCACTTGACAAAGTGACAGACTTTACAAAACTCCATTCGTCCGGACTAGTCTGCCCAAAAGCCCCTGGTGATGACATACTGCCTTTCGGCTTCATATATGCTCTTATACATCTGTTCCTCATCGATGTAACTACGTAGAATTCTAGCAGCAGTGTCAGCGCCGATGCCGTGGCCTGACAGTACAACGACCGCTTTCTTACCAAAGTTGTTG
>DATLXY010000056.1:0-5188 GCA_035575335.1 Nitrososphaera sp.
CCCCGCACTTGCTCTGTCGCTGTATAGGCTACCGCATCACTCAGCATTGCACCGCACATCTTGAGAAGCCTCACTTTCAGGTTCACCATCGCAGCCTCGCTGGATGGATATAAGAGTGCAATTATCAGAAGTTCCTAAAATATGTGATAGCGATTCATCCCACGTCCTAAAGAACGTGGGCTTTTTCGCCGACCTTGGTAACGATCTACAGATAGTTTTTTCGATTCCATCTGTATCCAAATCCTTATTGTCATGATCTGAAAACGGATCAAATGCCTAAGAGGCAGCATATAGCAGCATAACTCTCTTTGCAGAGAACCACGGACAAGCCTATCGTTCAGCTCTCTTTCCTAGGCAGCTTTGAGATATTCTTCCAAGGCAGTCGTGCTTTGGAATACCTGCTCGATTTATGGGTCAACCTTTCTGACACGGCCTCCAATGATCTCCCCAATCGTTAGAGGATTCAGATGTGTAAGGAGAAATACATTCAAATAATGAGGCTACGGGGCCTTCACTCTACCCCGTGACAGCTGCACTTACACTTGACCATCTTCATATCAAAAGAGCAATCGTGATCAGGGCCGCACGCTTCTCCCACGGGCCACTCGCCCGGACAGTCCCTATGGCGCTCGCGTTTGCAAAAGAAGGTCAGCATCCGTGAGCGGGTGTACGCCCAGAAGATTTAATGTTTTGGATTTTTACATTTGAATATTGAATAGCTGTGGTGCGTAGATTGAGCCTTCTCGCACTCGCTTAACCTTTGCAACCGACAGATAATGCGGCCACACCGTCACCATTATGCAGCCCTCTGGCACACCCTCTGGTACTTCGATAACTTCGATGTCATCTTCATTCACCCCGTATTCGGTCAGCTTTTCCTTTGCCAGTTGAACATGGTCTGCTGGCATCCCGCTACTGTAAACATAGACCTTGCCGGCGTATTCTATCCTATCGTCTCGCATCTGCGTGTGTGGAGATGTTACATCTGGCTTACACAAAAACGTATCTCAATCAGTCAGAATTGGAGTCGCCGAAAATGAGCTTCATTTCATCGAATGTGAGCTTTTCTCCACTGGACATCTTCTTCAGCGCTGCTTCTTTAAGGGCATTCCACCTTTCTTGATATTCCTTGTCCCTCTTGACACGTTCATGTATAGCTTCCTGCCTTGCGATACGCCTATCTTCCATCTCTTTTTGTTTCCTCTGGCGATGCTCAGCTGCCGCCATGCGTGACTTCTTGAACGCTATAGCGTTAAGCTGAGTTTCAATCATTTCTAGCTTTGCGGCGGCTTCTCTAACTGCATGGATGGCTTGTCTACGTTCTTCATAGAGGCTCTCACGTTGGTTGATAAGATTGTCAAGGCTTTCTTTCAGCTTCCCTATCTTGTTACCATACTCTTCCTTTAATCTGAAAATCTGCTTGACTTGGCTCTTTAGTTGATCATACTGTGCCGCCAATGTATCATACTGATCCCTTTTCTTATCCCGCATTTTTAGGGCGTGCAATTTTGTAGCAATCTCTTTCGACTTGGCTACTAGCTTGCGTTCTTCTTCCTTCGATAACTTCTTAGTCTGAATGTCTCGTTCGATCTGCTCGAGCATTTTGTGCAGGTTATGCAGGTCTGCACGTTCTTTTCTGGACTTTGCGCTTCCAGGGCCGACCTTGTCATCCAGATTCCTCATCTGGTTCTTGGCCTCTATCAGGCTGTTCCGCAGCTCGACGAACTTGGGGTATTCGATATCCTTCTCCTCGTTGAGCTGCTTTAGCTTTGAACGATGCTCGTCTAGTTGTTTTCTTTCCTCCTCTATCTGCTTCTTGATCGCTTCCAGCTTCGCATTGATCTCATCAATCTTTTTCTCTCCAGCCTTTTGCTCTTCAATAACAGACTTCTTGAATTCTTGGAGAGTTTTGAGATTGGGATCGTCGACATTGTCGTTCGCGGTTGTTGCTGTCAATATTATGCTGCCACCATTGTCACTGTCTCGTACCACGTTACTTACCGACTGTAATAATACCAAAAATATATTTTTTATCATTCTGAACACCGTCTAAAGATAATCAATATACATTTTCGAACTCGCCGGCGGCGTGGTCATCCCCCACATCTTTATAAGACCAGTGCGCGTAGTGTAGACCAACAATGGATGAGTTTGAAAGGAACTTCCCAGACTTTGACTGGAGAAACACCCCTGCCTATAAGCATCCGGGTGGCAAGGATTGTCCCTGCCCAAAGCATGAATACGTCAGAGAACAGGTCAGACTTGCAAGGACGATAAGTGAAAATAACAAAGAAGTCTCTGAAGAGTTCAGGCAGAGGGCGCAGGTCAAGCTAAAGTTTTGCCCTGATCACTATGACGTATATTTTAACGAGGTGATTCCTTCTATGCCGCTGAAATATCGTTTTATGACGAAAGTCGCGCTCAAGTTGGGCGCAATTGCAATACAAAAGCTTCCCTACATGCAGTCTGACCAGTGCTTTTACTGCAAGTTCGGCTCTGGGGGATTTGACAAAAAGGCAGAACTCCCACCAGTTTAGATGCCTATGAGCGGGGTACCGTCAAGCGCCATGTTCTTGAGTGTGGTGCGGTTGTCAGACGAGAAGCCTACCGAGAGAATGTTGCGTATGACTATCGAGATACAGGGGAATTTATGCCCAAACTCCGACATATAGCCGTCAAAGAATGCCTTTTCGACCTCGCGATACCTATCAAGATCCATAACGCTTGCAAGAAACGAACCAATGTCCATACCTCTTGCATATGAACTAGTGCTTTTTTGTATGAACCCCAGATCTGTCCTAATGACATCATCTCCTCTTACAAGGTAATTCTGGGCCTTGTTATCGATAAATGCATATCCCGCCTTGTGCATTCTTCCGGTCATGCGGCCCGCACCGACAGCGAGTCTAGTGGACTTGCCTGAAAGTAAAGCCTTGTAGAGGTTACCTCCCTCGATGTACTCTTCGACAAGACCGTTATCAGAAATTGAAATCAGCTCAGGCGTAGATATCCCCATCCTCTCCAAATTCTTTCGCATCTCCCGACCTTCATTTCGCATGATTTTACTGAGCAGAGGAGGTGGTGATGGGTGGGCCAACAGTATTGAGATGAGCGAATACGCAAAGATAAGCAGAAATTCATGGAATCCTTTGGTGGGCTTGTTGCGCTTTACAACTACTTTCTGGCCGTTCCTTTCCTCCACCGAGATTTCTCGCTGCCAGTTTACGAAATACAAGCCACAGATATTGGCGCAATGACATTGATTTAGTTTTTTCAATGCATAATAGCAAGTGTGACTATAGTTACTATATCATGCTGGTTCATGAGGGATACGCAAGTGCGATGAGGTTCTTCACCCCTGCGAACGCACGTAGCTATGACCGTATTGTCACTCTTACAACTTTTGGGCGTGATTCTGCTTGGAAGCATGAGATTGTAAAGGCTATTGGCGACAGGAATACTGTGCTAGAACTCGCCTGCGGAACCGGCATACTTTCGTTAATGCTTGAAAGAGCTGGCAAGCGTGTGACTGGCATCGACCTTGTCTTTGAATACCTTCGTGCGTCGAGGAACAAAGTTTCCACAGACGTCGCGCAGGGCACAGCCGAAGCTCTACCTTATAGAAATGAGTCATTCGATGCGGTGGTATCGTCATATCTGGCTAAATATGTTGACATTCCAAGAGTGGTCAGAGAATGCTGGCGGGCACTTACTCCTGGTGGCGTAGTAGTTTTCCATGATTTTACTTATCCAGACGGCATTATGCGCAGTCTGTGGAATGCCCACTTTGCAATTCTAGCTGCAGCCGGGAGACTTGTCGCATCGTGGAGAGTAGTTTTTGATCAGCTGGATGACATCATCAAGCATTCTGACTGGGTCGAAAAAACAACAAGATCACTTCATGAATGTGGTTTTCATCATGTCAATTGCAGATACTACACTGCAGGAACAGTAGCTATAGTATCTGCGGAAAAGCCATGACAACAACCAATGAAACCCGTATCAACGAGTGGTTCGTCCCCAAGTTCGGACCCATAAGATTTCGTGTCTTTGTAGGTCTACTTTTCTTGCCATATACTGGCATGTGCGTCTCATTTACAATCATCGGCTCGATGCTTGCCGATGACATCATATGGGAAAGGGTAGGTGCGATCGCCCTCATCTATGTATTAGCTTTGGGTATTTCGGCTCATGCAGCTGACAGCCTCGGGTCAAAGAAGATCAAGCCATGGGGTAGCTACTTTACCAGAACGCAGCTACTCACCTTGATGATAGGAAGCCTTGGAGCAGCGTATGCCATCGGCCTGTACTACATTGTATTCTTTGTACCGCTACTGGCCGCAATCGCCCTGCTTGAAGGGTTTTTCCTTTTCGCGTATAACTTTGAAGCATTTGGTGGCCGGTTTCACAATAATTTTTGGTTTGCAGTCTCATGGGGGGCTCTGCCACTACTAGCTGGATACATTATGCAAACAAATTCCATAAGTATAGTTGCCCTGGCTACAGCAGGGGCAGTCAGTCTCCTTAGCTACGCTGAGATCCGCATGTCCAAGCCCTACAAAGAGATGAAGCGAAACGGAGGAGACCGACAGCATATCAGGAAGCTTGAGAACGGCTTGAAGGCCGTCAGTCTCATCACTATAGCGTTTGCACTGGCAGTACTGGCGTGTAGGATAATCTTTTCATAACCCTTTCAGATACTCGCCGTATGGAACGTACTGTTCTGAAAAAGGTTGACGTAGGCCGCTTAATGCTGCGCAGAATAGCGGAGCTTGAAAGAAGAACGGGCATACACTTAGGACTGGCTCAAAAAATTCTTCTCGCAGAGACAGGCACCGTCGAGCAAGTCCTTAGCATCCTTGCAGGCTCTCCAATAAAGGTCAAGGTGATCGAGCAAAAAGAAAATGCCCGGACAATCACGAGGCAGTCGCTTCTCATGAATGAGTCGGGGAAGACGCTCGTTGTGGCGCGGAGCAAGGTTTTCGCCCACAACCTACCGGCAAGAATACTAAGCCAAATAAGGCGCCAAGAGTCCGGTATTGGCACGATAATTGCAAATTCCAGGCTTGAAACATACAGAAAGATAGTCGAAATCGGCTATGACCCGGTGAAAGAGGTTTTTTTCAGAAAATACCAGATCATCTGCAAGAAGAAAATCATTTTCGAGATAGTAGAAGAGTTAGTAGGT
>DATLXY010000057.1:0-4184 GCA_035575335.1 Nitrososphaera sp.
AGACAGCATCACCGTGCGGCACCTGTTGACGCACTCCAGCGGCCTCTACCAGTGGCAGCCGCTCTATCTCTACGCCTCCACCAAGACAGAAGTCTTCAAGCAGATCTGTGCGATGCCGTTGCAATATCCGGTCGGTGCGGCACGGCGCTACAGCGACCTTGGCTTCATGCTCCTCGGCTACATCATCGAGAAGACGAGCGGGACGACGCTCGATGAGTTCGTGAAGCGAGAGATCTACCGCCCCCTCAACCTGCGTTCAACGAGCTACACACCGCTCGCGTTCGGTTTCACGAAGATCGCCGCCACCTCGCACGGCAATCCGTACGAGTACAGGATGGTGGCGGACACGGCGTTCGGTTACCGCGTGATTGGCGACCCGAGTCCGGAGATTTTCAAAGGATGGCGTCACTATACGCTCAAAGGCGAAACAAACGACGGCAACGCGTTTTACGGACATGGCGGCGTGGCGGGACATGCAGGACTGTTCTCGACCGTGGACGATGTTTATGTTCTCCTGAGTGTGATGCTGAATAAGGGAGAATACGGAGGCACGAGAATTTTCCGTCCGCAGGTTGTTGAAGAGTTCACGAAGAAGAACGAGTACGGGCACGGTTTGGGATGGCAGGTCACGAACCTCTCGCCCAACACGAGCGAGGAGATTGTTGCGATTGGCCACAGTGGATTTACGGGCACCTACGGCGCTTTCATTCCGTCCCACAGGGCGGTGTTGGTGATCCTGACCAACCGCCAGAACCTCGGTGTAAAGGCGGACGGCTTCTACAACGACATCCGGAACTTGCAGAGGGGCGTGACGGCCGCGCTGATGGAGTATTTCACGAGATAGACCTTTCGGGTTTTAGAAACCAAGTAAAAAATGGGAAGCCATTCCCTCGGATGTTTTAGATAGGCCCGATCGTTTCGGTCGGGCATCTTTATTTTAAGGCTTTTTAAGGCGCCTCGAGACCTTCCCCGGATTTGTTATTTTCCACAAGGCACTGGCTTTTCTGGCGTGGCTCATGGAGAGACCCCGCTTTACTCCGCTCATGACTTGACCCCTCTTGACACTGACGCACGAGTTTACTAATATGAGGCCGTTGTTTCTGTTACCACCCTGCGACCACAGAAACCACATGCCCGAGCACCGTAGACATTTGTTCGATGACCTTACCGACGAGCTTCGTTTCAGCAACTACAGCCCGAATACTATCAAAGCGTCCAAGAGTTCTATCGAGTCATTCACTCGCCATTTCTTGTCGTATTTACTCTCCCACTTGGCAGGAAAAACGAGATTGTTCATAGTTACGGTAGTTAGGCGTAAGCACCTACTTGGTATTCACACTTCGGAGGTTGTTTAGCCAATGACTCGATCAGCATATCAACTGGCTTACATTGGTATTCTCTGTGCTTTCCTTCTTCCTGTGATCACGGCTGCGCAGGAACGCCTATACCTTTCTGATTCCCTCAAACCAGGCAGCATCGCTGGTCTTGTCCGCGACCATGCTACTGGTGAGCCGCTTGTCGGTGCTCTTGTTGCCCTTGACTCACTACCCTTCGCTCACAGTACTGACCACCAAGGAAAATATCTGATTAAGAACGTTCCACCCGGGACTTATTCGGTGCGAGCCACCTATATCGGATTCGAACAAGTTGTTCGCAAAGGTATTGTCGTAGCACCTGGTGAGCGTGTCACGCTTGATATTCACCTCAGGGATTGGTGGTACAAACAAGAAGATGCTGCTAAGGAGGACCTGGCCAGGGGAATCGTCCTGCTCAAATTACCCGGCCTCCTTGCTGGCCCATTCCCTGATTCATCCTTTACCGACAAATACGGATTTCGTTATCTACCTACTGGCTGTGTAATCACCGGCGAACACTTGTACAACGCAGTAGTCGAAAAGTATCTGGACGAACGAAACGGAAAGGGCTGGCAACAGCGACTTGAGGCGGAATGGCAAGCCTATCTCAAGAAAGTTGGCCGCTACAAGCCCATGCGCTGAACGGTGCCTGCGGCTAACTGCAGCAACAACGGCGCTCGCTCTTCTGACAAGGCAAATGAAAAGAGCTCATTCAACGGTTTCGCCCAAACGTTATGACCCAGTGCGACTGGCCTAATTTTACAACATGAGCCACCAATCCAGTCCTAACACCAAAAAGCGAATCCCAGTAACTCTCCTTTGGACCCTTGGGTTACTTGTTATTCTTCTTCTCTGGGCTGGTTCTTACTATTATTTCTCCATCTACCGAACCGATCTTAACTGGAATGAGAAAGGAAGCTTAGGAGATTCCTTTGGAGCCGTAAATGCACTTTTCGCAGGGTTAGCATTTCTTGCCGTCGTCATAACAATTTACCTACAATCCAGAGCTATCCGTCAATCCAGAGCTGACATCGATTTACAAAGTTTCGAGAACAAGTTCTTTCAGTTGATTAGAGTCCAAAACGATATTCTGGACGGAATTGTAAAATACGAACCTGTTGCTCGCCAGCACATCCCAATCAAGGGGCGTCAAAGGTTTAAGCAACTATACGATGACTTTATCAGCTATTTCGAAGCAGAAAAACGGAAAACACCCCAAACCGAGGACGCTGAGATCATCGAGCGAGCTTACAGTGCTTTATTCAAAAACTATGAGCACGAACTCGGTCATTATTTCAGACATCTTTATAACATAGTAGCCTTTATCGATCGATCACAGTTTCACTCTTCCATCAAGCAAGGCTACGCGAATCTACTCAGGGCTCAATTATCGAGCAGCGAACTACTACTACTTTTTTACAACTGCCTCTGGCACAAAGGCAAAAAGAAATTTAAGCCGCTGGTCGAGAAATACGCTTTACTGGAACATCTACCGGAGCTTAAATATACACACCACAAATCCTTTTACCATAGTCAAGCATTTCAGGAGACCCAAACAGAATGAGGCGCACCGACGTATAACAGCAGCAACAACAGTGTGCTTACGCTAAACGTTAGCTGAAAATTGGTTTGCGCCCCAGACATGTGCTTCTCACTCTCACGTGTACTAAATCTGAAAGGAATTCAGCATGGAATTTGACAAGCTCTCCCCCGCAGGTTATGGTAAAATTATCGCTGGTCTGTTTATCGTGTTCCTCGCATTCAAGTCTGGCAACGACACCATCGCGGTGCTCGCGTTCTTCTCTTGGTGGATTGCCGCTGGCTTCATAGCATCCAATGATCTGAAGCGACAGAAGGAGCAGCAACGTGCTGATTTCTTCAGATTCTACCAGCAACAATCGCGAGAGCAGCAAGAGACTCCGCGGGCGCAGTCAACTCAGAATGAGGCCATTCTCGACTTTCACTATGCACAGGTCTTGGAACTGGATAATCGGCGGGATTCCGAATTCATAAGATCACAATATCGACGTCTCATCAAATTGTACCATCCGGACAAGGCCAGCTGGCTCGACCCACAATATGCCGAGCTATTCAAACAGAGGGCTCAGCAACTGAACGAAGCATACGAATATTTTTCAAAGAAGAATCACTCTATCTGAATGGAGGCGCAAAACAACTTCAGCTAACACGTCCAACAACGCAACCGTCTGACAATACCAACTCAAACACATTTTCTAAGGCCGATCATATGAACCAGTTAATCCATTCCTTCCGAATCCATTTAGAGACGCATCAAGACAGACTTCGACTCTTTTCCGAGCTTGAATTTCAGAGCGAGGGATGGTTCAAAACAGAGTTTCTTCTATTCCTATCAGGTGCTCGTTCTCGCGGCGACATTACCAACTTTAGTCGTGAAGTAAAGCATAATGGAAAGCAAATAGATTTTGAAATCACACAGAACGGAATAACACATCTGGTTGAAGCAAAACATTGGCTCATTGGCGAGCAACGGGGAGCTGTCTGGACTGCAAGGAACTATTTTCAAGATGAGACCAACATTGTCACCGATGTCCGTAAACTGTTAGAAATTCCCAATTGTGATCGGTGGATATTGATCTTTGCTACTCGAAATCCTGGACACAATGACTGGCAGGACGGTGTACAAGCTTTTCATAACAAGTATGCCCGACTCAGCGTCGTCACAGAAACAGATCCCAACCAGTTCCCAGAGTATTACTTTTGCGGTCTTTTACACGTTTTACCCAATCAACGATAGTCACAACGTCGGCCACTGCGCTGCGCCTAACACTTTACCAAAAACTCAAAGTC
>DATLXY010000058.1:0-7539 GCA_035575335.1 Nitrososphaera sp.
AACAGTACATCGCCTTTCGTTCCAAGACCAATATCACGTATGTTGTCGTTCTCCAGAAGTCACTCAAAATTTATCTCAATCTGGCGAAGGGCAAACTGGACGATCCCAAAAAGCTCGCCCGCGATGTTTCTTCTGTGGGACATTGGGGCAACGGCGATTACCAAATTCAAATAACGTCCGACGACGAATTGGAGTATATCGTTTCACTCGTCCGTCAGTCGTACAAACTCAACGGATAATTTACGGGCAAGCGGCGCATAACAGGCGCAAGCACGACGCTCCCTTTGTTGATAGAGCTCAGTTGAAGTCCTGGAAAGAAATAGTTGTGGTCGCTCAACAGTTTTTGCCGCGTGGTTACGCCAAACGTTTGTTGCAATTGACCGTTCCAAAGTATAGAGTGAGAGTTCTGTCATGATCAATTCTCCCAAACAGTGTATCTGAGCACGCTGACTGAATTCCACATAATTCCCAATTAGGAGACCTTATGAGCGACCTTATTGATTTCCTTTCTCGAGAAGTACCATGGCTTCCTCCCATGCTGGCATGGCTCGGCGGGATAATTCTTGTAATTCTAATCCTTTCGATTCCCGCTTACTTCGTTTTCTGGCCTTTTTTTCAACGGGCAAGAGCACAACTGGCTTCTTTCATTGATCGACTGGTAAACAAATTCAAGACGATCCGTACCGAGCGCGCAAATCAATTAGATTCCGCAGCAGATGAATTCCTGACTGACGGCGGTTTACGGCGACTAAAAACTGAAGCAGCAGGCCATTGGACTGCACTGACCACAGAATTGTGTCGCACACTTCGCAGGCTTCGCAACCCCCTCAAAAAAGCTTCGAGCTCTCTGCATGAACTCGCCAAAAGAGTATCGACTTTGGAGAAACAAGTTCAAAAATCCGAAGTTGCCAAATTGCAAGACCTTACCGTATTGCCAGAGCCTCGTGAAGTAGCTGAATCTGTCGCGAAGATTAAAGACGCTTGGATTAAGCTCATTTCAGCTGCGATAGTCTTGCTTGCATTGATGGTTGTCAATACAGGCATGCTCAGCGAAATATTGCTTGACCTTGGTGTGGTTCCTGCTGCACTAACATTCCTAGGGCTTCAGCTCGCTTACGTTTTCGCCTTCATTTTGACTCTAGTCGAAGCAGGGCTTGGTGTAGCGCATGCCGCAACGCGAAGCGACAACCCTGAAAAGGTCACTTTCTCACCGATAACGATAACCGTCTTCGCAGTGATTGTCGCGTGCGTGGAAGGATTTTTCTATTCTCGTGTGGCACCCACAGGAACGTTCACACTACCCTTCTTCAATTATGTAATGCCACAGAGCGATTTGTTCTTCTTCTGGGGATTTGTCCTGGTTATGACGCTCTTCAAATTAGGTCAAATCGCTTTCGATGCAGCTGTCACTATTGTATGTGGAACTCCGAGTCGTACGCTTCGTCGCGAGTTTAAGAAACTTAAAAAGGCTCACGAACAATATACCCAGGCGCGGAAGCAATCCGAGGAAGTGCTTGTGGCGGCAAAGGCCTCTGCAAATGGCACTGATCAAGCCATTCAAGGTCCAGCGACAAATGCAGAGAGTGTGAGTGAAGAACTGGTGAGAATCTCGGCTAGAGTTGACGACCTTCAAAAAAAGGTACCCGAATGGGCGAAGGACACAGAAAAGCCGCTCACTCGGAGCGAAGTACATGATCTCGCCCAGCGGGCTGGTCTTTGGCTGTTACTGACTGCAACGGGACTCTGCGTAATTACAATAACCGGATTATACACTTTTACATCGTTTTATCCCTTCCTCCAACCATTGTTACTCTGGGTACTTGCACTTGGTCAAGCTGTCGCCTTCTTCGCTGTAGGACTTCTACTCGGAGTGGGCGAAACTGTAGTCCAAGGCACTGGCGGCGAAAGAAAGGTGTGGGCTGCGCCTCAATTCTCTCGATTACTAGCGTACATCCTCGGTTGTGCCATTCTCATCGCTCATCTTGTAATCTTCTTTGCTATTGCGCTCCCGATAAGATTAGGAGGCCTCTGGTTCTTGAATCTTCTGGTAGGGTTGTTCTTAATTGCAGCTGGATACCAATTGATTCCTCTTCTAAACGTGATGCGGTTGTGGTTGCGGAGACTGTTGAATGTCGTCGTCATAGCTTTTCAAATGATATGGCTCGCACTGGTACGCTTGGTACAATTCGTCGTTATCATCTTCGAAAACCTCTCCTACCTGTTTGCTTTGCCTTTACTGAAACTCTTCCATAGAAAGCGTGAAGTGGCTGAAGCTGAAAACCTACGTCTCAGTTCCATTCCATCAAGACCTCCATCTCTGGAGAGACAAACAGGAGGCGATGCTTCATGAGCCGCTCATTAGTAATCGCACTCATTGTTGTCGCAACTGCCCTAATAGCTGTTGTTGGTTTTGCAATTTTTGGTGGACGACAGACCGAACCGATTCGAATTTCTGAAAGCCAATCGGGGCAACAAGGGGCTTCCGTTGTTGTCCTAATAGATTTTAGTAAGAGCTTCCCTGCATCATATCGCTCAGACGGAAGTATGGTATACGGGTTTCGACTGGAAGATCATCGCGCTCTAGATGCTTTGGTTACCGTGTTAGCCGAATTGGCTTCGGGAACGCCGACGTTTAAGACAGTCTGGACTCAAATTCAGACATCCAGCATCACACAGAATCCAGTCTGTCCACCCATTGAAATGACACACGGGATAATAAAACGGGAACACGCTTTGACAACACGCGAACAGTTGCGGGATACTCTAAAGAAGTGTGTTGCAACCGTGATGCTTCAAGGCAAGGATCAGAACAAACTTGGCAATTTCACCGACATCTCTGGCGCAATTGCAATGGCAGCGGATATCGGCTCTGCACAGTACACCGAAAGAATCCTTGTGATCATATCTGACTTCCTTGAAGATTTACCCCCGGGTTCAACGCCTGCCCATTTCCAACTTAATGGAGAACGAGTTGTCCTATTGCACAGGCCAGGGACGGATGAACAAGAGAACATCAGTGCATACCTATCCCGCATCCAAGGCTGGAAGCAAAAGTTGCTACAACATGGTGCGAAAACCGTGGCCTCATTGCCAGTTTTCGCTGTCTCGGAGACACGTTTACGTGCGGCCCTCCGACAAGAGGAACTTGGTTCATCTCTTACTATCCTTGTAGATTGCAAGGAGAATCGCTTTCCATCAAGTAGTAGTAGTGGAACGCATTTGGTACGGATTGGAAGAACACTAGCGGAACTATCACGTGACATGCCCACGCCTGTTACTGCACTTTGGATGTCCATGGGGACATCGGGATTTTTCTCTAAAACCTTACCCTTTGTCGAATTCCATCCTCGCATGATCAAGAGAGATAATTCGATGAACACGGTTGAAGACTTTACAAAGGTGATGGAAGAGCTCGCACATTCACTACCCAGTATTTGCAGAGGCACAACCTCCACCGATATTTCTGGCAGCCTCGCCCTGGTCTGCTCGGTTGATCCTCCCGCAAAATCATCTGTTCTTCTGGTGATTTCAGACTTCTTAGATGAAGGAGCTCCATCCCCAGCACCTTTTCAACTTGCCCCCGGTACTCGAGTGGTGATGATACATGCAGCTTCATCCAAAGACCACTCTGATCCTAACGCTTTTCTTGCCAGGCGCCAAGCGTGGGAAAAGCGATTTCTGGAGAGCGGTGCCACCAGTGTTTGCCAAATTCCCCTCATCACTTTTACACGAAACGATCTACGCGCCTGCCTAGGGGCCAAAGCCAGAGGGAAATAGCATATGGACGACCAAAACCGAACAGGCAATATACAAGCTGACACTAATGCTGCTTTAAAACCAGCCGAGACAAAAATTCCTCTTAACTCTCCTCCTCAGCCCAAGACTTGGTGGGAGACAAAGCTACAAGCACGCAAACTCGCTATCATGTGGTTCACAACGACCATTCTTGGGATGTTGTTTATCTCACTTACCTCTGGCACTCCGCGGCTCTTAATTCCGATACTACTGCTATCAACATATGCCTGGTATGGCTACAAGTACGTAGAAAGCGCTGGCGAACTTATTGCTTTGCGGCAGGCTCGTGTTGGACAACTAGCAGATTCAGTTTACTTTCTTGGCTTCCTCTGGACGCTCTACGCTTTAATAGATTCGTTCGTCATCCATCCGCAATTTTCCATCGCTGAAGCTGTCTTCCGAGCTTTCGGATATGCGCTCGTTACCACCGCAACAGGAATGTTCTTGCGACTCTTTCTCCTTCAATTTGGCTATTCAGAGGAAGAGCAAGTTCGTTTAGCGAAGCAGAATGTTGAAGAGGAAATCGGCCGGTTTACAAAGGAGCTGATAAGTGGAACAGAAGGCATTAGGAGCTTCTATGCTGAAATCAATTCACTCAAACGCTCGGCTGGGATCTTGCGGACCTCTGTCGACAAAATCAATGGTCAAATCAGCGATCTAACAACAGAATTACTGAAGTTACACCGTGACAGTCTCACCCGTCTCGAAGAGCACACCAAGAACACCATAAGAGACCACATTGGCAAGTTCGATCTCGCTCAACTCACGAACCAGTTGCAGTCAGAACTTCTGAAGGTGATAAAAGTCCTAGGCGATAGCGTTGTGAAGACTACAGGATCCATTGAAACAACAACCACCAAGTTTACGGATGACATAAAGAAACTCCAATTAAGTCTTCAGGATGTTTCCACACAGATCGGACACATCCGTGTGTCGCCCGATATAGTTGAGAAAACTGTAGGTGAACAAGTAACCAAGGTTACTACAACATTAACCGATTCTGGCAAGGCCTTTCAAGAAGCTGTGAGACGCCTATCGGAACAGGTCAGCAATATCCACATCCCATCCGATGTTGTCGAAAAGACTGTAAGCTCGGGATTACTGGAGAGCATTCGGTCTTTTAAGGAGGCAATAGGTAGTCTCGCTAAACAGATCAACGATGTCCACGTGCCAGCTGATATCGTGGAAAAAAGTGTCGCGCAAAAAGTTGAGACTGCGACTGCAGACCTGATAACAAGTATTAAGGCGTTACGGGACGCCATCAGCAACCTCGAACAATCAGTCCAGACTATTGCAGCTCAGGCGCGTAGCGTCCGCTTCAAACCATGGTGGAAATTTTGGGTGTAAAGTTCATCGGCCAATCCTGCTACTGGAAAGACACTGTTGAAAGGAAGATATGCCATTCTCAAAACCAGAAAGAACCGATTTGGTCATCAATATGACGCTGGCCGAAATCTTTCTATTGTTGCTTTTCGTTGTCTGGTATGGTCACACTACCATCATAGGCCCTCCAGACGAACTTGCCCGTTTGAAAGAAGAGTTGGTCCGACTCAAAAACGAGAATCACACTCTTACGAAGGATCTTGAGAACGCCAAAAATGAGCTGTCCGATCTCAAGTGGCGATTGGAATGGTGGCGCCGTGTCTTCCCTACAATTGATACCACTATCGAGGGAAAAGGTACTCCTGAAGAAGTCCGCAATGACGCTGGCCGTGGTTTCCGAAGGTGTCAAGACATCAATGTTCTAATTCGCGCGTCCGTCATTCGTGGGCAACAATCTATGGTTTGGATAACAGAGAGTCCGCAACTTACCCAATGGATCAGAAGTACCCGACGTGCTCGGCCTAAGTTTGGAGTACGGCTTACCGATCCAAAGGAGATTGATTCTTTCCTTGCATTAATCAGGGACTACTATCAAAATAGAAGAGAGATTGGATTTGAATGCAGATTTGACTATCAGCTTACATATGAAACTAAAGAGGACTACTATGATGGGCGCGAGAGATTCGAGAAATTCTTTTACCCTTCTGGTATAAGCCGTTTGCGTGTGCAAACTAAGAATTAGTGTCTCTTCTTTTTGAATTGCAACACAGATGGAACGGGCAACTGCAACTAACAGCGGCAACAACGGCGCTCCCTTTGTTGTAAGAAATTATAGTGGTCGCTCAACGCTTTTGCTCACGTGTTGGTATGCTCTGTTCGCCAACATTCTCACACTGGCTCAGAAGCTCGCACCAAAGGCTAAGTAGCACTTCATTCTGCTTCGCTCCATTCCGTGCGGCGAACATTTAGTAGGTGCTCGCTTGCCGTTTGCGAACGGGAAATCCCCCGCACGCAGGGATAGTCATTTTATAGTTCGCAAAAGCGCTGCGTTGTTGCCGCAGACGTTAGCCGCAATTGGCACTTACCCAATCAACGAAAGGAGACCCTATGAGACACCATGTCGCAATTCTCGCTATCCCCCTGCTGTTTCTGTCTGAACCAATCTTCTCGCAGACGGTCGATGATACAAAACCCAAGGAGCCAGCGACCAAAATCGGAGCCTTCCTAGCGAAGAAAGGAAAAGTAGTCGTAAAAGACTTCTACAGGTTGGGCACTGTCAAGGGTAAGTATGGAAGCTCTATCGAGTTTAGTGGACTCGTCATCTACGAACCAGGGCGCGAATCAGAACGAGTAAGAGGTCTAAAGGTCGAGGTCAATGGTGGTGGTCGGTCAGAGCGCTCTAACAGTTCCTTCCTTGACTTCGATGAGGTCGAAAGTTTTTCACAAGCAGTCACCTATCTCGTAAAAACGACGTCGAGTTGGAAAACAGCAACACGAGAATACACCGAAGTCATCTTCTCAACCAAAGACGACTTCAGCTTTGGCTTTTACCAAAAAGGGGCCGAGCAAACTTGTTTCTCCCAGTCCGGTTACGTTGGCAAAGTGTCCTGCTTCTTTGACACGGATGACTTCTCCACCATCCAGCAAATTGTCGATAAAGCCAAGTCCTTATTGGCACAGAAGTAACTTTTATCACACACAAACCACATCAGAAGGAGTTTCTATGAAGCAGTATAAGGTTATGACCCAGAAAGACAGGTTCTTTGGAGGCAAGTTTGACCCTGAAAAACTGGAAGCCGCTATGAACTCTTACGCGTCCGAAGGATGGGAGTTTGTTGGCGTCGCGACGGCTGACATTCCTTCATTCGGCGGAGCTAGGCAGGAAATTGTGATCATCTTTGAGAGAGACAAGTAAAATGGAAACTCGTGCTGGAGTAAAAGGCACGGTCTTCGACGAAGTCTTCTTTACCGAAGACCAAATCCCAAGTGCTTCATCACTAAGACACTTGCACGTCGAAATCTCTCGCCAGAATGCCAACCTTCTCGAAGTCAAAGAGCGACTTGCGCGAGAAGCCAAGTCCCTTGGTGCTACGGCGATAATGAACTTTCGATATGGCCAAAAGAAGCACGAATGGTGGGAACTCGTTTTTACTTTCAAATGGGACACCGAGTCTTGGTATGGTGAGGGCGATGCGGTCCGAATCTGAACGTGCCAACTGCAGCTAACAAGCGTAAGCACGGCGCTCCCTTAGTTGATAGTGCTCAGTTGAAGCTCAGGAAAGAAATAGTTGTGCTCGCTCCATTGTTTTTGGCGCAACTTGGTATTGCGGCTCCAGCCGCGACGAATGAATCGTTTGTAGCGGCTTCCGCCGCATCATCTTTGAGCGCCAAAAACAACGGCGTGCTTACGCTAAACGTTAG
>DATLXY010000059.1:0-6350 GCA_035575335.1 Nitrososphaera sp.
TTGGTGACGCTCTCCCCAGTACGTTCGTGTTCGTGGATAAGGTTGAATCTTGTCTCTTCTATCTCTGATGACACTTCCTAGCCGGAAGTGTTACCCATGTTGGTAATCGAATCTGTTACCTATGTGTGTGTAAGTACAACAATACTATGTGTGTGTAAGTACAACAATAAGGGAGTAGTTAAAATGACTTGTCACGGCCGACTAAAGTGAACATAGCCTCTGTTCTCGAGCATGTCTTCACCGACAAAAACTTTACCCGGTCCTCTCCTCACCCTGCCTATAACATGCAGCTTTATCTTTGCCTTTTTCGCAGCGGCCTGAGCCCCTCTCAACATTGTTTCTGGGATGGTGGCTACTACTTCGTATTCTTCCCCTCCATGGAACACCAGCTCGTTCGGCTCCATGCCATTTTCATACGCAAACTGTTCTACTCCATCCATAATGGGCACACTGTCGATTACAATGTTTACCCTGCTCTGTTTCGCTAGTTCGTAAAGCGAAATTGCGAGGCCATCGCTAGAATCAATGGACGAAGAAAAAAACTCGGCCAATGCAACCCCAAAGCTCTGCCTTGGTTTTGGCTCCAGTACCGAATCTATTGCTTGCTTTCTGAACATACTATTAGTAGCCTTAGCCCCATGCATCAGGACTGCAAGACCTGCTGGAGGAAGGCCAAACATTCCGGAAACTATCACGAGATCACCTGCTCTTGCTCCTTTTCTTTTCGGGATTCTGCTGCCATCTCTTGAAAAACCTATCATGCTGCAATCTATGATGAGGTCATTGGTCTCGTTGGTGTCCCCACCAACTATTTTCAAGTCAAACTCCATTGCAGCCTTTGCAAATCCTTCTGCAAGTTCCTTCACATAGGACCGGCTACGCCATTTTGGAAGTCCGAGAGAAATCAGCGCGGCGTGTGGTTTGATTCCTTTTGCCGCAAGGTCACTTACACAGGAAACGATGCTCTTTCTCGCTACCTGCCACGGCTTCATGCAGGGTGGAACATCGGTGCTTGCAACTAGCATATCAGCCTTGAAGACAATATTCTTGTCGATCAAGGCGACATCGTCAAGGTCTCGTTCTATTCCAAGCATGCGGGCGATGATGTCAACGATCTCTCTTTCATCTAATTTGGTCATATATTGCTTGTACCTTTTCGCTTGCCCGCTTGTAGAGGGACTGTGCTCTTTCAACCTTGGACTCTACTGATACTCTAATCGCATGCTCGGTATTTGACGGCCTGATGAGAACCCAAGAATCTTCATCTATTATCGCCTTGACTCCATCTTCCGTCAATACAGAGGACGCATCGTGCATGAAAACGTCGTGCAGCTTTTCAATCACCTTATTGTGGAGAGAGGAGTCGACAGTGATCTTGGATCTGATTTGCGCGAACTGCGATGCGAATTCCAGACAACTATTAATCTTCTTTTTATCAAGCGTGGAAATCGTGGCTGCTGCAAGTAGTCCGTCTCGACACATGTTAAATCCGGGCATGATAAAGCCAGCGCTGCTGCCCTCACCTCCTGCCTCTGCTTCTATCTCTAGCATCTTTCTGACTACATTCGCTTCGCCTACCTTTGAATGTGCTACAACCGCGCCCGAATGAACCTGCACATATTTCTCAATAGCAACACTAGTATCGATGCTTGTAACAAATTTTTTCATGCCCATCTCAACGGCCCTTGCGAAGCACAGTAGTAAAGTGGCATCGGGATTAAGCTTTTCACCTTTGTTGTTGACCACTACAAGCCTGTCAGCGTCTAAATCGAGTGCAAAACCAAGGTCAAGTTTGTTTGTGGTAACCAGCGCGCGCAGGTCGGCAAGCTCGTCTACCGTTGGGTCTGGGCCTCTCGATGAGACGCCCGGAACACCATTGATGCTGTGATATTGATGTCCTAAATTCTTGAAAAGGCTCTCGACATATCCGCACGCTGCGCCGCCCCCGACGTCGATGCCAACCTTGACTCCCGCGCCGCCCTTTGCAATCCCAGATACTTCATCGACGTAGCTTGACGAAATCCAGTATTCACCACCGAACTTGCCATGATGTTCGCTTGAACTCTTTATCAACGCATCAAGCTCATCTTCAAAGAGCCCTCTGCCGTCAATTATGAACTTCAGGCCATTCCATTCAACCGGATTGTGAGATGCGGTTATCATCACGCTGGCGCCGTACCTGCGAGCTTCTCGAAATGCTGCCGGCGTGGGAACAACACCAAGGTTGTAAACATCAATCCCCCCTGCCATCAGGCTTGCGGCGACTGTTTCGGCGATTATCCTGCCAGACGGTCGGGTGTCCCTTGCCACGAGACACTTGCCTGATCTTATTATGCTGGTAAACTGGCCGGCGTACCTGCTAACCTCGTGAAGATTGAGGTCTTGTCCATAGATGCCCCTTACGCCCGAGATCGATACTTTCACAACGAAAAAAACTGTTCCTGGTGCTATTTAATTTAGCGCCAAGCATTAAATAACGAGTGATCGGAATTTTCGCGGGTTTTGCCCTAGTAGCTCAGCCTGGCAGAGCGAGGGTTTCGTAAACCTTCAGTCTCCCTGAAGGTCGAAAGAACCCTAGGTCGTGGGTTCGAATCCCACCTAGGGCTTTACTGTTGTATGTGGTATGACCAATCAGCCGACATAACATGGCTAGCTTTAATATACCAAGCAAATAATGTATTGTTCCAAGAAACCATTAATTCCAAGCAGCATTATCTCGTCGTGATCAGGCTATCGTGCACGAAAAAATTCGAAGCTAACTATTTCTAATGTGGCGACTGCCCAGCCGATCATCATTTCTAATAATTCGTCCATCATACTCAATCTGGCTTCCAACAAGAATGTCAAAGCTTTGTTCTATTACTGAATGGTTCTGTTGTAGGGCCGCCAACCATCTAGGGTGGTAGCCCTACAACAGAATAACCTTCGCTTGTTTGTATGACGTACTCATGCTTGATCCTGGACGCGGTTTTGCAATCAGGTTCTAATCAAGCACAAGTTAGGTTAAGTTAATTACACTATTTAATTTGATAATACGATTTTCAGGTACGAAAACTACCGGCAGGTAACCTACTGCAGTAATAATCATTTTGTCTATGGATTCAAAACACGAATTTTGCTCAACTTGCGAGGACAGCAGGTCTGCACTTCCTTACAACAAGAAAAAAGATGTGTTATTCGCAAATCGTCACAGCTTTGCGAACAGCCGTGGTGCGCATATTAAGCGCCTTTATATGATAACTTTCACTTCGCAGAGATAAAGGGAAGATCAGGTGCAGCTAAAAGGTGGCACAAGAACTCCGCATGAAAAAGATCAGCAGGACTCAAATTGGTAAGAACCAATTCGACGATCGCTGCAGCGTTCCTTATATTCACTCCACTGCAGAATTGGGTTGAAAAGTGACCTACAAAATCACTGTCAAGATCCATGAAAAGAATCTCTCTGCAGAAGCGGTTCGACAGGCAGTGGAATACATCAGCAGCGCTCTAGACGGCATGCAGATTGCACACACAATCGAATGCCAAAAGGACAGCATCATCCTGTCAAAGATGACCAAGCCGCCGACTGTAACCGATTAACAAAAAAGAAGAAAGAAGTGAGGAGAGATCAGTTTTCCAATTCTTCAGACATCGCGGGAGTAGTGATGCCGGTGTTGTTGGCCTGTGTCATGTAATCTCTTCCCATCATGTCTCCCGTCATACCATGTGTCGCGTTCATCATCTGACTCATTGAATGTTCTATGATTTCTGGTGTTATGACCATTCCGTAGATAGGAGTGTTCCCAAAGTGGTTGTCAGTCTGTTCAGGGTCGACAGATATACCAATTATGTTGCCACCAGATATAGTGATCTCAGTATCTACGTCATGTACAGGACCTTCCGCTAACGTTACGGTGGCGGTGCCAACGACTGTAGTCTCATTGCCTTCTGTTGTGCTGCGTTCAAGCTGTGTAAAGTTGTATATTTCGTGTGGATGTTGGGCAGAGCCATCGAACATTGTCATGTAGAACCCTGCATGGAAGTCAGTGATGTTCGTGGCGGGACCTCCTTCGGTCGCGTTAATTCCAGAAGTATCGTTTGTTATCATCCAATGGCCAGCTAGAACCCATGCAGGCTCACCCTCCTCGCTATTCTGAATGCTTGAAATGATGCCAAACATCTTGCCCGACTTGTTGTACCATTGCATGTGCTCCCTCGCGGTATCACCCATAGTTTCCCACGTCATTGGATCGGACATGTTGCCTAGCATAATCATGTTTGATGTTGTCGTCGCGTTTGAAGCAGTTGCTGTATTTTGTATGCTGGCACTTGCCGAAGGCGTGAGAGCAAGCGGTATGCCAAGGATCGCAAACGCGGTTGCAATGGCCGCTGCTGCAAATTTGGCGTTCATGCCTCATGGCGTGAATCTTTGCAATATAAGGAGTATATGAGAAATTTCTCTTCTTTTGTTAGCAAAGTACCTACAGTCATAGACCTTTTGATGATCGATCATCGGATTTTTTTATTATGTTCTGCTAGAAAAAACCCAGAGCCTTCCGACAGGTCAAAATCTTGTCATTTTTTGCAGGTCCAAAACCTCTTTTATGAATATGCGCGTACATACGACTATGACTCATACGCTTGGTCAACAAAATCTTCGGAAAGTATGGGAGTAGAGATCTGGCCAAGAAGACGATTACCTTAGCCTATACTTTTCACCTTCCATAGATAGAAGTGAGTTGTTCTTGCATAAATAGGGGAAAGGGATTCAAGAATGGATCTCCGGTCATTGCGGAACCCGACCTACTACCCAGCTGGACGGAGTCAAAGCCGTGTGGGTGAGAGATGCGATGACAACTACTCCAAGTTCCTCGCCTTCAGTTCCTGTTTTAACTGCGCCCTCACTTGCTCAACTGAGCTATTGAAAACCTTGAGATAGGCCTCCTTTAGCTCAGGCTCGGCCACTATAAGGCTTAATGTAATCTCGCCGGCAGTGGCGATAAGACTGGCTATGGCAATATCCGCTCCGACCTGTCTGTTCTCAATAAGGTTATGTAGACTGTCGACTACGTCGGCTATTCTGTTTGCTTCCTCCACGTGCAGGAATTGTGCCAATGAACTTTTAAGTGCAACTGCCTTGATTCATACCAAATCTGCAGACGCTTATCTGCAGATAGACGTCACAACATCGGCTGCGATCATCATGGCTGGCACCCTGACCATGTTTGGAGCACCGAGCAGCATCATAATCGTAGAGTCGCGTGGTGCGCGCGCATTTTTATTGCTTGAATTCTTTTGTGTGGTGACTGCTGTCAGCAATAAGCACTGTTACGCGTGAATTCTTCTGATCTAGGGAACAAGTACTGCCCGCGCTTCTACCTCCGAGTTTTTCAGCTTCATAAGCACCTCGTTTGCCTCTTCGATCTTATGCGTCTCAATGACGACCTTCAACTCAGAGGTACTCGCCAGCTTTACCAAATCCATCATGTCCTTTCTCGTGCCAATGACGCTACCTTTGACTATTTTTTCCTCAAACGATGGAAAGTCGGCGATGCTTCCAAGAACGCCCATCACAATAATGCCCCCCTTTTTTACAGACTTTATGGCGGAATCTATTGCCCGATTAGAAGGCGCAAAGACAATCGCACTGTCAAGCAGTCCCTCTTCCTTCCTCAAGTTCTCCAAGTATTGTTCTTGCGAATCTTGGTAAACAATCACATTGTCCGCACCCAGCTTTTTTGATAAGTCAAGATGCTTTTTTGCCCTTGACACTGCGACGACTCTTGCGCCCTGCATTTTGGCTAGCTGTATCGCAAGATGGCCAACTCCGCCTATGCCAAAGATACCTACTTTCTTTCCTTCCATCAGTTCGCTAGCCTTGACTGCCTTGTAAGCGGTTATGCCCGGGCAAAAGAGTGGTGCGGCATGTTCTGAATCTAGGTTGTCAGGGATTGGAGTGACAAAGCCTTCAACAGCTGAAATGTATTCAGCATAGCCTCCCTGCACTGACTCGCCGGTTATTTCGGCGTTCTCGCAAAGGTTCTCTCTAGCGGCGGCACAGTATTCACACTGGAGACAAGAGCTGAAGAGCGGCTGGATCCCTACTCTGTCACCTACCTTGACATTTCTTACTGCACTCCCAACTTGCTTGACGACTCCTACCACTTCGTGGCCAGGTACGATCGGAAGTGAAGGAGGTGAACCATACTTTTTCCAGTCGCCTTCGATAAGATGGAGGTTTGATCTGCAGACTCCACAAGCTTCTATCTGTAGCACGAGATCGTTTCTGCCCTTTATCGTAGGCCTGTCAATCATCATCATTTTGAGTGGCTTGGTCTCGATAGGGGCCAGTTCATTCAGAACCATTGCAC
>DATLXY010000060.1:0-4387 GCA_035575335.1 Nitrososphaera sp.
AAACAAGTCCAGATTCCTGACTCAATTGTCCGGCAGTCATGGCGTCTTGATACAGTCGATGTCAGCTGGCGCCAATAAGCTGATTTATCTGACGTTCCCACTTGGTATTGCTGAACACACCAAACTTGTATGTCTGTCCATCGGAAACGATCACTAGTTTTTTAACCAAAAAGCCCTCAGCTTTCACTGATGATATCTTTGAAAGTGGGATGTCGAGCGCGACTTCGCCTTCTTTCTTTGAGAGAGTGGCCATCCTGCCTTGAGTCTTTTGGAATACCAGCCTCTTATCCGTCAACACTAGTATACCGCTTCTCAGCTTATCTTCCGCACAATCCTCACCTAGGACTACTTTTTCGCCGGGTGCAGGCTCGAAACCCACCACGTTTTTATCTCCATTCCTAAGGCTATATTACTATTGCAGCCAAGACTACTGAAAAAGGGGGCAGAGGCAGACATCTACCTCGTGGAATGGGGCTGCAAGCCGGCGATCTCCAAGGTGAGGAAGCCTAAACCTTACAGGCACCGCGAGCTTGACCAGGCTATCAGGAGGCAGAGGGTTGTACACGAGGCCAACTTCATGTCGGCTGCAAAGTCCGCGGGTGTCATGTCTCCGTTTGTACATTTCGTCGATCCGATGAATGCTGAAATAATAATGGAATTCGTGCAGGGTGACAACTGCCGGGACGTTCTGACTCCTGACCTCTGCTATGAAATGGGCCGCTATGCGGCACTGCTCCATGAAAGGAATATCATTCATGGTGACCTGACCACGTCGAATTTCATTACACACACGAAACTTGTACTGCTCGACTTTGGCCTGTCCTACTATTCGAAGCGCTTGGAAGATATGGCCACCGATGTCCGGCTGATAAAGGAAGTGTTCACCAGCGCACACGTCGAATTAAAAGAGACGTTTCCGCGTTTTGTGGAAGGGTATGCCAGCGTCGCCGGCAGGAAAAAGACCGACCGGATTCTGGACAACGTTAGAGAGATAGAGCAGCGCGGCAGGTACGCCCGCGTAACATGACAATACACTATTTTGAAAAGATCTCGCTTCTGGAGATGTGATGGGCTGGTGCAGGTATGGAGATGCTCCCTGTGACGTATCAGATTAAGCTTGTAACATAGTATAAAATAGCGGGCATTCTTCAAAGAGATGCTTGGTCACATTTGCAAGCACCAACCAGAACAAATTCAAGGAGGTGCAGTCGATACTTAAGGCGTGCAGTATTTCTGTCGACTTTGCCCAAGTCAACCCTGTCGAGATACAGTCAGACTCGCTTGAAGAGATTGCAAGAGAAAAGGCCAAGAGCGCTTTCTCACACGTCGGTCGGCCAGTTATAGTGGAGGACGATGGTTTGTTTATTGATGTGCTGAAAGGCTTTCCAGGACAGTACTCGTCCTACGTCTTCAAAACCATTGGGAATAGAGGCATCATGAAGCTTCTGGATGGCGAGCCCGATAGAAGGGCGTCATTTCGCTCGTTGATAGCGTTTTACGATGGCAGTGATCTATCGATTTCAGAAGGTCGCGTCGATGGCAGGATTTCTGAGAAAATAGCGGAGGGTGGGTGGGGATATGACCCGATCTTCATCCCCGCTGGCTCTGACCTCACGTTTGCAGAGCTGAAAGAGAAGAAGAACGATTACTCTCACAGAAGGGCCGCGCTTGAAAAGTTTGCATTGTGGTATAAACAAAGAACCCGAGACTCTGGGCTTTAGATCCAGCAGCTTGGCCTTATAGGACTGCTACGCCAGGCGGCCCCTATTCTGCTTCTCTAAAGTATTCTTTTATCCACCTGTCTACGTAGCGCGCCTGGTTCTGCAGAACAACTATCCTCGAAATCTCGCTTTCGTCCATGATATTAAATGAGGGCATATTTTCACACAGTTTTGCGGCATAATTCCTTACCTCATCCATCTCGAGCATGTGGTCTTGCTCGAGACGGCGGTTTGACATGCCTATGTGCATGTATGACTTGAGCTCGATAAAGTGGGGGTTTCCCTGCACCATCATTTCAGCGAACTCGTCAACAAAATCCGGTCCGTCGTTGTAACCCCTGATCAGCGTCATCCTGAGCACCGTTCTCGTATTGACGGTTGCAAGGAAACGAAGGCTCTCCCACCACCGGTTCCAGGCATCCTTGTGCCTAGGCCTGTTGATCTGGTAGAACATCTTTTTGTTGGAGGCATTAGTCGAGAGGTAGATCTGTGTGGGCAGGGCGTCTTCCGCTTCAAGCCTTTTCAACATCGCCGGCTCCTGCCCGTTTGTTACGAGGAATATCGACTTGGTAGCCTTCAGTGATTTCAGATATTTTATCAGCTGAGGTAGTTTGGGGTACATCGTAGGCTCGCCTGACAGCGAAATCGCATAGTGTGCAGGCAGGAGAGACTCGTCTAGTTTCCTCTTGTCGTTCTTGGGGTTACCGTAAAAACCAGTTACCAGCCTTTTCCGCTCGGCCATCAGCTGCTGAACAATGACGTCAGGCTCATCGACGAGCTCCTCGGGCATCTCCAGCGTGTCGTAAAATTCGGTTGGGCGCCAGCAGTATACGCACCTGTTCTCGCAGTTCATCGCGGCTGGCGTCATCTCCATGCATTGGTGGGTGGAAACGCCATAGAATTTGTGTTTGTAACAGCTGCCTTCGTTTGCAAACGATTTCTTGGTCCAGTGGCACAGTTCGACTGCGGAGTGATTGTAAACGCCGTATTTCGCTTTCCGCAACTTCGTCATGAGCTGGGGTGTGATCTGGATCAAGTTGTTGCTATTCGTTGAATGCGACACGTGCTCATCTGAGCAGCTCATGTTTTTCACCTGCAAAGACCTGCACATCAGATTTAAATTTTGCACTGCTTAGATTGAAAGCCATGGCCGGCGTTGACACTGAAACGATAATGAAAATTGGGCTGGGTCTTGCGGGCTGGAAAAAAGTACCTGCGGATAGTGCCGTGCACGTGAAGGGCCGGAACATCAACAAGGTGCTCATTGCGATCGACGTGGGGCCTGCCGAGCTGATACTCGCAAGACAACTTCAGTGTGATGCGGTAATTGCTCACCATCCGATTGGAGTTGCCCGCGTCAACTTCCACAAGGTGTTTGACAGGCATGTAGAGTTCATGCTGGAACATGGTATCTCGCGAAAGGTTGCAAAAGAGGCAGTTTCTAAGCTCAAAGATAGGGTAGCGACTCGCACCCACGCTGATATCTATGGCGATGTCGTTGGTGCGGCTAGATTACTCCGCATGCCACTCGTCAACATACACCAGCCATGCGACGAGTACATGCGGCAGGTAATACTAGAGGCGATCAAATCAGGCAAGACAGAGTACGTTTCAGATATTGTTCGGTCAATCGAAAGGATCCCTGAATATCGGAATGCTGCTACTAGAGTCGAAGTAAAACTGGGCGACGAAAAGAACAAGGCCGGCCGCTGGGCGCTGGTGGTGGCCGCAGGCACAAATGGTGGCTACGGCATAGCCAAGGCATACATGCAGCACGGCGTCTCAACGGTCATTTACTTACACATAGATTACGGGGACCTGACGAAGCTCAGAGAAGAACACCGTGGTGGCCTCATAGACGGCAATCTTATCGTCATGGGTCACCTTGCAGGCGATTCAATAGGGCTCAACGGTCTGGCAGACCGGCTGGAGGACTTGGGAGTCGAAACCATCCGGATGGGCATCTTGCCTAGAAGATGATGGTCGAACGATTATATACTGTAAAGATGCCAAGTTTTTTCTGGCGGCCTTCGTAGTATAGCCCGGTCAGTATAGGCGGCTGTGGCCGGTTTCTTGAGAAACTTTTAGGCAGAAACCGCTTGAGGAGGGTTCAAATCCCTCCGAAGGCCCCATTTTTAATGATAGTGATAATAGCCTACCCTTAGGTAGGCTCTGATCAAATAACAAAAAGAAGGAAAAAGGCTATCTATCTTTTTTATAGCCTTGGGGTGAAGTTGAACTTACCGTACCTTGCAGTTGCTACAATGATTCCGACGATTGCTACAGCTAGTACGATTGCAGCGACTGAGCCGAACTCTGGGATGATGTGGTCACCTATGATCTCGATCTGTGATGTGCCTGCTTCAAAGTCTATGTGGATCGTGTTGGTCGAGCCTGGGCCTGCCGGCAGATTTCCTTCGTATGCCACGTCGTCTACGAATGCTGTGAAGGTAGAGTCTGCGTCAAAGATCCTTTCGCTGAATCTCAGCGACAGCCTACCGTTCGACTGTGCTGTAAGGTCCGCGAGGAACGAGATTGTGTTAACATCGCCTGTGACACTGTTAAGGGTGTTGCCAGTGCCTGTTATCATGTATTCGATTTGGTGGTTGGTTCCATCAATGTTTACATTAATTGTTCTCCACTGCGAGGCTGCTGTGAACAGGAAT